>JAJZKL010000143.1 GCA_021804185.1 Thermoplasmata archaeon
CAGAGATGTATCAGATCATTTCAGACCCATGCTCTTTGCAAATACGCCGGATATACTTCCGTTCATACTCCAGAGGGACGGGAGAAGTGCGTTCAAGCTCCGTTCCATACTGGCTGCTACCCTTTCGCCCCTCTGGGGCATTTACAGCGGGTTTGAACTTTGCGAGAACAAAGGCATTCCCGACAGGGAGGAGTATCTTCATTCTGAAAAATATGAGATAAAGGCCAGGGACTGGAACATGAAAGGAAATATCAAGGCCCTCATAACCCAGCTGAACAGGATAAGGAAAGAAAACGAGCCCATGCAGGAAAACGGGAACATAACCTTCCATGAAACAAATAACCCAAACATTGTATTCTATTCCAGGAGTTCCCTGAAAACAGGGAAGACCATCCTCATAGCGGTCAATGTAAATCCCTACGAGACACATGAAGCCACCCTTAAGGTTCCTACGGAATTGATCGGGATCTGCAATGATGATCCATACAGGGTCAGGGACCTCCTGACAGGAGACATTTATACATGGCAGGGCGTATACAACTACGTGAGGCTAATCCCTGATGAAAGACCCGCACACATACTGGAGTTGATTGACTGAAATGACGGAAGACGACCTTCTCTGGTTCCGCGATGCAATTTTTTACGAAGTCCCCATAAAGAGTTTCTATGATTCCAACAATGATGGAATAGGAGACATCAAAGGGCTTACTCTGAAGCTTGATTACATCAAGGATCTCGGTGTGGACTGCATTTGGCTTCTTCCATTCTACAAGTCACCGCTGATGGACGATGGCTACGACATAGCCGACTACTACGGCATCCTTCCGGAATACGGTACCCTGGATGATTTCCGGGAACTCCTGCAGGAAGCCCATGCTCGGAATATAAGGGTCATTGCAGATCTTGTGATGAACCATGTTTCAGACCAGAACCAGTGGTTCAAGGAGGCAAAAACAGACAGAAATTCCCCGAAGAGGGACTGGTTCGTCTGGAGCGACACAACTGACAGGTATAGGGAGGCCAGGATTATTTTCAAGGACACTGAAACCTCAAACTGGGCTTGGGAACCCAATACCAAGCAGTATTACTGGCACCGCTTCTACAGCCACCAGCCTGATCTTAACTACGACAACCCTGATGTCAGGGAGGAAATCCTCAATGTTATACGATTCTGGCTGGAAATGGGCATAGACGGATTTAGGTGTGATGCAGTCCCATACCTGTACAAGAGGGAGGGCACAAATTGCGAAAACCTTCCTGAAACGCACCTGTTCTTCAAGGAGGTTAGGAGGATGGTCGATTCCGAGTATCCGGGGCGTATTCTTCTTGCTGAAGCAAACCAGTGGCCCACTGAGGCTAAGAAGTATTTCGGGGATCAGGACGAATTCCACATGGCATTCAACTTTCCGCTGATGCCTCGCATTTTCATATCACTTGCCCAGGGCTCCGTCTACCCCATTGTCAATATCATCAATGACACCATACCAATACCTGAAAAATGCGATTGGGCTGTTTTCCTGAGGAATCACGATGAATTGACCCTTGAAATGGTTTCTGATGATGAGAGGGATTTCATGTACAATGAATATGCCAAGAACCCGAAAATGAAGCTTAATCTTGGCATTAGGAGGAGGCTTGCCCCACTGGTTGACAACGACAGGTCTACCCTGGAGCTCCTTCATGCCCTTATCTTCTCCATTCCCGGATGCCCTGTTCTGTACTATGGTGATGAAATTGGAATGGGCGACAATATCTACCTTGGCGACAGGAACGGGGTCAGGACACCCATGCAGTGGTCTTATGACAGGAACGCCGGATTCTCACGGGCTGACCCTGAACAACTTTACTCCCCAGTCATAATGAGCCCCGTCTACCATTATGAGAACAGGAATGTGGAATCTGAATCCCGGCTGCCAACGTCACTCCTTAACTGGATCAAGAAAATGATTAGGGTCCGGAAGAAATTCTCGAAACTCATGGGGAGGGGAACCATCAGGTTCCTGGAAACAAAGAACAGGAAAGTCCTGGCATTTGTCAGGGAATACGAAGGGGAGAAAATTCTCTGCCTTTACAACATATCCCGGCTTCCAACATACCTGGAACTTGACCTGAGTGAATTCAGGGGGTTGAACCCCAAGGAAGCAATTACCGATACGCCATTCCCGCAGATTGGGGAGCTCCCTTATTTCTTCACGTTTCCGCCCAGGTCATTCTACTGGATGAGCCTCAGAGATGGTGGGGGGGATGAAGCGGGCGATAGCCAATGAACCCGGGAACCTCAGAATGGTACATGAAAACAGTGGCTCCGCATCTCCCCGGAATCCTGGAGAAATCCCGATGGTTTTCAGGGAAGGGCAAATCCATTGTCCGGACAGATCTACTGGACTATGGGGCGGACCCGTCATGGGAGGGTTTAATCCTCGCATTAGTCCAAGTAACATATGATGACGGGAACACGGAAACCTACTTTCTCCCGCAGAATGCCGGCAAAGATTACTCCCAGCCATGCACTGATGCCTCTTCAAGCCTCCAGTTTATCTCACTGGTTCAGGATGCTATGCTTCAAGGCGGAAGAATAGAGCTTGAGAAAGGGCACATGAAAGGAACCTGCAATGAGAACTCTGAAAAAATCCCTTTGTCCACGGAAAGCCTGAAGCCAATAAATACTGAGCAGAGCAACAGCTCCGTGGTCATTGGTGATAAATTCATCTACAAAAGTTTCAGGAAACTATCTGAAGGTGAAAACCCTGACTATTCGGCCTGCTCTTACCTGAAATGTGAATGCAGTTTCCAGTGGGTGCCTGAACCTGTGGCAAAGCTTTCAATTGAATCAGGGGGAAAGGTATATCATGCAGGCACTCTTACCAGATTTATCCCCAACACCTGTGATGGATTCAGCATGGCCAAAATGATGGTTGAATCTATACTTGGCCACCATGCTTCCGGGGAACATAATGTGGCTTCCAGGCTTGAGAAATCTCTCCTTGAACACATGGAAATATTGGGGAACGCCACTGCAGGAATGCACAACTGCTTCTCCAGATACACCAAAAATCACGAGTTTGCTCCGGAACCCATAACCTGGCACGATACAAAGAAATGGTCCAGCGACTTCCTCTGGATTCTGGATTCAGCGATGAAGGCAATAGAAGCATATGGTAAACACCTCACCGGGGGAAATTCCGATTTTGCGGAACAATTGCTGCGCAAAAGGGATTCTATCCACTCATTCGCAGAGCCACTGGAACGACTGGTCAGTCTAAACATATACAAAACCAGGATACATGGGGACTACCATCTTGGCCAGACGCTTTTATCCGAGGGCAATTTTTATGTCATTGATTTCGAAGGTGAACCCATGAGGCCCATTGACTACAGGAAAAGCAAGTTCATGCCCATGAAGGACCTGGGAGGAATGGTGAGGTCTATTGATTACGCAGTGGAAATAGCAGCCTCAAGCCTTGAGAATAAAAGCGGCCCTGGAACTCATGCGCAGAGTCTCAAGAACAACCTTGTGCAAAAGTTACTGGATTCATATTTCAGGTCCTATGCCCCTGAAAGCCCCTACCTCCCCCAGGATTTGCCCATGAGGAATTCTGTTCTGAGATTCTTTGTGGCGGAAAAAGCACTTTATGAGGTACTTTACGAAATAAGGAACCGTCCTTCTTTCTCGTGGGTCCCGATGTCTGCGCTCAATGCCCTTCTCCATGGCTAATGCGAACTTTTCAGTGGGCCAATGCAGAAATGCAGTCTCGCCTGCAGGTCATTTCATTGCCTGATAAGCTTAAATAACTGTTCCACCATCACAATATGTTAATGGAATATACCCACAAAATAAGGCTGGGCAATGCATATCCACAGGGTGCAACAGCCACGAGCACCGGAGTGAATTTTGCCCTGTTTTCTGAATTTGCCACAGGAGTTACCCTTGAGCTTTTCAAGAGGCCGGATGACAAGTACCCCAGTGAAACTATAGAATTCAGGGAGAAGGATAATTTCGTATGGCACGCATTTGTTTCAGGCCTTGAACCCGGAACACCATATGGGTACCGTGTGGATGGCCCATATCATCCCGAGCAGGGCCACAGATTCAACAGCAACAAACTCCTGCTCGATCCATACGCAAAGGCCATCAACGGGAACTTCAAATTTACAGATGACATCTTTGGATACATTATTGGAAACCCGGAAGAAGACCTTAGCTTCAACACCATAGACGACGCTGGATTTGTTCCAAAGTCGGTTGTTGCAGACGATCATTTTGAATGGGACGGGGACAGGCACCCAAAGCTCCCATGGAACAGGACTGTCATTTACGAAACCCATGTGAAAGGCATAAGCAAACTGGCCAGAGAGATAGACGAGCCCCTTAGGGGCACCTATGGCGGCCTTGCTTCCGATGCAAAAATCCAGTACCTGAAGGATCTTGGAATATCGGCGGTGGAACTTCTGCCTGTACACGAAAAAGTAGATTCGAGGGAACTACTTCAGAGCGGACTTACCAATTACTGGGGATATAACACCATTGGGTATTTTGCGCCTGAATCTTCATATTCTTCCGGGACAACACCCGGTGCACAGATAAATGAGTTCAAGAGCATGGTGAGAAAACTTCATGAAAATAACATCGAAGTGATTCTCGACGTGGTCTACAACCACACCGGCGAGGGAAACCACCTTGGGCCTACCCTGAGTTTCAAGGGTCAATTCATCGTGATTCCTCAGGAAAACAGCCCAATCGCATTTTTCAGGTATTG
>JAJZKL010000144.1 GCA_021804185.1 Thermoplasmata archaeon
CTATCATATGAGGGAATGTGAATTCCATATTTTTATATTTGAGGTTGCCAGACCTTTCCGCCGGGTTTTATATATTATATGCAGGCGAAAGAATTGTACGGACACGGTATCGTCAGCGTGTCATTTCATCTGATTGGGAGAAACCGATACGCTATCAGGAAATATAAAGGCCGGCATCTGTTCACTAACTGACGCTGGGAGGGAGATTTGAACTCCCGATCTACAAAGAGAACAGGTTTTCCAGACCTGCGCCCTACCAGGCTAGGCTATCCCAGCTTGCCTACCCCATTCCATGGAATTATTTAATTTTAGGCAGCAAAACCCTGCTCACACAGTTTGCATTACTTCACATGCTCAAATATGGGTACTGAGAGAGTCCTCGATATTCCCTCCATTCCCTTGAGCTTATCTAGTACAAGCTCCGAAAGCTCATTCATGGATTTGGCAACTGCCAGTATGATTAGATCCCAGTTCCCAGCGATTACAGATGCCGACAGCACGTTATCCATTGCTGCCAGTTGCTGACACAGCTGTTTCTGGCTAACCCGTGACTTAAAATCATATTCAATGAGGATATAAGCCATTATACTGTATCCGAGCTTTGGAAAGTCCAGATCAAGGGTATATCGTTTTATGAAACCATCCCTCCTGAGCTTCTCCATTCTTTCAAAGACTGTGGCTCTGGGAATTTCCAGCTTTGCAGAAATTTCTGAGATCTTGTCTCTCCCATGATCCTTCAGGTAATTCAAAATTAATAGATCCTTTGCATCTAATTTTCCTTGCATTATTGACGAAAAATTAAGAGTATATAAATTCATCTTTACATTTGATCAATTTCTATGAATATTGAACTGAGGGGATAAATTATATCAAATTCGTAAAATTGTGCTAAATTTAACTGATTACAGTAATTTTATGTATTCTCACGGTAATTTAACATATTATTCCAGATATTCTTGAATTTTTGGATATTAACACTTGGTGATATATTTTCATAAATTACTAATTCGAGACAAATTTTCCGATTCTAGGAATTAAATTGTACTGAAACTATTTGCTGCATATTCGAGAATATTTGGACATCGATCTCAGTCCTTCCTACCGTTGCTGATACTCCCATTGAATGTGCATAGTGCTTATGCAAATTATTGGGTTGCGTAAAGACGAATCATGGTGTTCTATTGATAATGCCCATGATGACCAGAAGACTGAATAGATTTATGGCAAGGGTTGAAAGATAAAATGACATGGGATGAGAATATGGTATCCTGACCACAATGTATGACAGTACTGTTGACACAATTGTCGGCAATGCGGTTAAAACTGCAGTTATGGAAAAGAGAATCACCAATTCGACGTTTCCACCAAACGAATAGAAATTCAGGGTGGTTGAACCCTTGGGAATTTTGAGCATAAGCCGCCTGATATTGAATAGGGATGTGTATACGTATGCTATGATCAGGTTCACAGGAAACAATAAGAATATTATTGGATTGCCGTCGGTCCTGAACAGGAACAAAACTGAAACGGGGATAACAATGAAAGCGAATACTATGGCACCAACGTATTCCTTTGAGTAAATAATATCCCTCATCCTGAGTGGCAATGCCTGTAAAACGCTGATTCCACTTCCTTCAGAGATCATCAGGACCAACGAATAGAAGGCAGAAGACACTATTACTATGGCCAGCATGGAATAATATATTGAAATTGATCCGAAGGAGATCCCTGAGGAATAGAAAAATAGTGACAGCAGTGTTGGGAGGACCAGGAAAATTGGGATCAGCATCATAAGAAAATTTTGAGACTTCCTGAAGATGTTTCTAAGGTCTTTCCTCAACAGTGTTATGTAGAACCCTGAACTTGATTCATGAAGCTTTTTCACTGAAATATTCGCCTTGGAGAATGTTGAGGCATCACTCTTTGTGATTCTGTTGAAGGTTCGCCTGTTTACCACTAGAAATAAAATCACTATGGCTGCAGTGTAGGCCGATGTCATGAATACATCATATCCAACAAGAAAGGATGGTAGGGGCCCTCCAAATACAGTATAGGCAATTCCGAGGAGAGGAATCGCCATATAGAGTGGATGCATAACCAGCGGTGGCAGAACAGGTATTTCCTGCGGTATCTGGATAGCGATCTCAAAGAGGACGAAGAATGCAAGAAAACCAGCCACCCTAAGAATACTTGAAAGCGATCCGCTTCGCATTCCAGGCCTTTTTTCCATGCTTCCTGAAAGAGTAAATATCATTGCACTGCCAGCGGTGTAACCCAGCGCGAGCATCAGAAATGCCCAGAGCACCCCTGTGAACGCCGGAAGCAGGTTTCCGGTTACCCACACATATGCGGCAATTAGTGGGACTATGACAAACAGGCTTGACGAACCTGTAAAGACGAACCATGAAATAGGAAGGACCATATGACCAATATCTGTGGGAAGGGGTTTCAGCGGCTCAAAGAGCCTGTATGTTCTTACTATGTTTGTGAACATGATGAAGCTATACAGGCTGATCAGGAAAATGTAGGCGTAGAGCAGAAGGGAAAGCGTCTGCAGGTGTGCCAGTGGGTCTGGCAACCTTATCTGAGTCAGTGTCAGGAATGATGAGAAAGCAAGCATTGAAACCGCTGTTACTGCATACGTAAGGAATATCAAACGCTCAATGTACCTTGCACCCTGTGTTGAGGTGGTGCCTGTTTTCTGCTGGAATTTTGGTGAATCCTTCAGAGCCAGGTACCTCTGTTCAGCAACAATTCGCCTGCTTAGTTCAAAAATATCCCTGTTCATCTGGACATCGTCTCTTTCAGCGATCGTATAACAGGAGATAGATCTCCTTCACCGGTTGCCTCAAGGAAGATGTCTTCCAGCTTCTTACTTCCGGATCTTTCCCTTAACTCTGTCAGTGTCCCTATGTCCACTATTCTGCCCTTATAAATGATTGCGATCCTGGTGCAGACACTTTCAGCAACTTCCAGTACATGGGTTGAAAAAATTATGGTCTTTCCCTGGGAAGAATATTCTGCAAGAAGATTCTTTAGTATTTTTGCAGATCTGGGATCGAGACCGTTCATTGCCTCATCCAGTATTATAATGGCAGGATCATGAATGAGAGCTGATATTATGGCAACTTTCTGTTTGGTCCCGAATGAAAGAGACCCGATGAACGTGTTCATATTCTCCTCGATCTCAAACGCGCGGGCAAAACTGCTTATGCGCCTTGCGAGAGTGTTATGATCAATCTTCCTCACTGAACCTATGAAGTTAAGGAATTCCGTTGGAGTCAGTGATTCGTAAAGCACAGGAGTCTCAGGCACATAGCCGGTTATTTTCTTTATTTCCATGGCATCCTTTACCACGTCAAGGCCAGCTACCCTGACGTATCCTGTTGTGAAATCAAGGATTGAGCAGAGAATCCTGAGAAATGTTGTTTTTCCTGACCCGTTTGGGCCAAGCAGGCCAAAGACCTCTCCGGGGTTTATCTCGAGATCAATACCATCCAGCGCCCTTAACTGCCCGTAGTTCTTAACCAGGTTATGGACAACTATGGACGACTGTCCCATGGTTTAGCGAATGCCCCCAACCTAATATAGGTATCCCCTGACGATCAGATGATTGATATGTGAAATATGATGTGAAACAGTTGCCCCACAAGAAACGAACCGAATGCAGCAAGCAGAGCAAGGGCGGCGGCCTTAAGTGCCTCTCTCCTGACCTTCATGTTCATGGATATGGCCACTATGGAGTTTGAAATTGCTTGCGTCAGTGCAACTAATACAACCGATATGACCAAAGCATCCAGATCCGGAAGGAAGATGAATGGGGTGATTGGTATGGCAGCACCCAGTATATAGAAGAGACCTGTGTTTACTGCTGCCATTCTTGTCTCTGACCGATATTTATCAACCTTTTCTGTGTCCCTATCCTCGTTGTTCAGAATGGCCTGTCTTCTTAACTGGGATATCCTGAATTGCGTCTCAGAATTCTTGGACAGATACGCACCAACACTCATGCTCATTGCGCCGCTTACTCCGACTATTAACCCTCCCAGAGAGACGTAAGTGTGATCCGCAATTAGAGCAGAAAGCCCTGCGAGAGCTGCAAGCACCTCCACGAGCCCATCACTTATTCCGTATATTATGTCCCTATTCCTCTCCAGCTGCTCCCTGCTCTGGTCGAGCGTATAACTGAAAACGTCCTCATGTTCGACCTCGTCGTCAATTATTCTTTCCAGGCCGCTTCTGAATTCCTCATCTTCTTCGGCCAGGGATTCAGCCCTTCGGTAAGATGCAACCGTTTCAACCTCACCATGCTCCATGATCTTTGCCGTAAGACTTGTTCCCAGAATCCTGTGGAGGAATAGCAGATAGGCGACCCTGAACCTCCTCGGACCAAGGCCGCTGGCATCCACACCGTTTTTTTGAAGATACGCCTTCCAGAAGAGTGAATGATCATGCTCTATTGACGAAAGCCTCTGCAGGGATTCCTTAAGCCACGGATCTCTGACCCGTTTAGAAAGCGCCTTATAAAACTCCATGTCTGTGAGTTCATCCCTGTAGAATTCCATTGTGCGAGTGATTCTGTCACGGTCAGCCATTCATTGTAAATTCACTTTATAAATAAATAAAATTCCATTATCATGGAATGGTACGAAATTCGTAGCAATTATCCGTTTTTCTTTCAATAAGATATATATTATTGGCAAATATAAGTTTCCGATAACCATGATGAA
>JAJZKL010000145.1 GCA_021804185.1 Thermoplasmata archaeon
CATTTATAGGAGATTGAAATACCGCAGATAGGCAATAAGGGAATACCGGAAGAAGAGGTTTGGGGAGAACTGCATGAGCAGGAGTGGCAGAAGTTGTGGGTGTATGACTATATAAACTAGGGGCAAAGAAGAGAACCTGGAAGAGCGGGGAAGGTTTTGTTTAATAGAGCAGCAATGGCGAGAAACCTTAAATTGTTCAGGAAGGAGAACAGGGATCTAGTGCCCCCATCGTTCCCAGATAATTACAACCGGTTGAAGAAGGTAGTCGCTTTCCTGATATTGCACTGATCTGTCTCCATTAATATGGAGTACTTTTTTGAATCATTTTGACTCAAGGTTTTTCAGATCGCTTTTTACCATTATCTTGACGAGTTGAGCAAATTTGACCTTCGGTTCCCATCCCAGTCCTTTTTTTGCCTTTGAGTAATCAGCAATGTAATTGTCTGATTCAAGTGGCCTGAAAAATCTCTTGTTGACCCTTACAACCACCTCATCCTTGTCCGATAACCCCACCTCGTTGACTCCACTGCCCTTCCAGTTTATTTTAACATCGATATTTTTGAATGCTTCTTCAACAAAATCCCTAACAGTATGGAGTTCCCCCGTACCCATAACAAAGTCTTCCGCGTATCTGTAATGAAGGGTTCTCATCATTCCCTCTACGTAGTCCCTTGCATAACCCCAATCCTTTCGGGCATCCAGATTACACAGCTCAAGCGGAGTGTGATCACCAATGGCATATCTTGCAACATGCATTGTGATTTTTCTGGTTACAAATTCCGGCCCTCTTACTTCTGATTCATGATTGAAGAGAATGCCACTGCACATATACAGCTTGTATGCTTCTCTATATGTCTTCACAGTCCAGTAACCGGCCAGTTTTGATACGGCGTATCCTCATTATGAGGCGTTACTTTAGGCTGCCCGTAAAGTTCGGAAGTTGCAGCAAAATATAACCTGCCATCGAGGGAATAGTCCTTGACAGCATTTACAACATTTAAGTGTACCGCCAATGTTCATATCGTAAGTTGATGACGGATTCAGGAAACCGTAACCAACAAAGCTCAGTGCAGCAAGGTGATAAAACTCATCCGGTTTAATCTCGCCGAGGAGTTTTGAGAGGAAGTTTGCATCCGTCAAGTTCCCATAATGAATGGTTAATCTTTCAAAAGTCTCCCTTGGCAAGAGTGAGAGATTGCCAATGGTCATTGAGCTATTTCTCCTCTTCCTCAAATGAGTGAAAAAGCACAGAAAAGAGGTGTTCCTGTATCTTGACAACAGCATGGTGGAGAAGACCTCGGACAAGGCAGAACAGCACTTCTCCATCCAGTCATGGCTGTTAAAGCACCGGTTCAAGACAAAGGACGGGTTGCTGAGGACATCCTACTGTTATCACCGATACTTATCAACCGGAAGTAGACAATGTCACCTTTCCGAGTGTGGGACACAATTACTCTTTCTTATCTTTCCTGAATGTTCCCTCATTCTTTGTGATTATCACATAGACCCTTCTGCCTATGTATCTTCTTGGAATGTCAGCTTTACCTGACATTCCTATTGGCGTAACGGTTCTCTCAAGAAACCCTTCTATTTCGTCCTCGGAAAGGTTCAGCTTCCCGTTGTCCAGTTCCAGTTTCCTCACCATGTATAGATAGTT
Source organism: Thermoplasmata archaeon (assembly GCA_021804185.1). The sequence continues at coordinate 1,658 of JAJZKL010000145.1, forward strand.
ATCTATGGATAACAATTTAATCTTTGCAGTTATTCTTATTTATGCCAAGAGTGTCCTCGGACGACATAAGATACAAGCTTGAGGAGATCAACGATGTCCTGGGGAAGAAATACAGGCTTGGACATCCCGCTAAGGAGAGGGACTGGAGAACCTATGAATAGGAATTCTCCCACAGGATCAAGACAGCCATGAGGGATCTGGAACCGCTGATCGGGGAGGCCGTATCAACAATAAGGACAGTCCATGGACCCGGACATCCCCATTCCCTGGCACTGGAGCAGAGGGTGAAGCTGCTTCTCATAAAGCAGCTTGTTGGTGAATCCAACCGGATGTTTGCCAACATGCTCGACGTATTTTCCATGGTATCCGGCATCGATGTATCATACAAGACAGTGAAGAGGCTGTATTCCGATGATAAGGTTGTGGTTGCAATACACAACCTCCATACTCTCATACTGAGAAAGAACAGTGTGTCAGGATCCAGGGCAACGGGTGATGGAACCGGATATTCCCTCACAGTGAAGAAGAATTACGAGTCATATGCGCAGAAACTGAAGGATAAGGCAAAGGAGAATCCCGGGAACGGTGAGGGAAACAGGGATAAGGTCTCAAAGATCCACAGGAAGAAGCTTTTTGCATATTCCTTTGCCATAATGGACCTTGACACAGGGATGTACATTGCCTTCGGTTCATCCATGAAATCTGAGAGGGAAACTTACCATCGTGCTATGAATCTTCTCTCCTCAACCGGGATTGAGGTGGATTCCATCCGCCTGGACAGGTACTATTCATCGTCATCGTGCATGGACAAACTGGGAAAAACGAAAGTGTTCGTGATACCGAAGAAGAATTCCTGTAGTGTTTCTCACACTTCTGGACAGATCGCGAAAATAATTATGAGACGGTTCCCGCCAATTCACCTCCTTTCCTAATTTCCATATTTCTCTCCTTCCTTAACTGCTTTGCCTTCTCTATCTTAGCCTCCCTGACTGCGAGCAGTACCTCAGGGTTACCCCTGTAGTACTGCATCGGCGTGAGATATTGCATGGAGGAGTGCCGCCTCTCATTGTTGTAGTGATCCACGATCCTGGATAATTCGGATTTCGCCTGTTCATAATCTGTCAGTATCACCGGTACCAGGGATTCACGGATGGTCTTGTTCCCCCTCTCGACGATGCCATTCTGTTCCGGAGTGTGAGGCCGTATGAGTTTCTGAGTGAGATGGTTCTCCTTCAGAACGAGCTTGAATTCCATGGCGATGAATGATGAGCCGTTATCGCTCTGTATAATGGGTTCAGCAAGGGAATTCTTCCTGAGTTTCTCTATGGCTGCCTGCGCCTCCAGGGATACGGAATCAGCATCCATTGATGTCATGAGGGCGTGGTGAACCATATATCTGCTGTATTCATCAATGAATATTATGAGGTAGAAGAACCTCCCCCTGATTTTAATGTACATGATATCCGTCTGCCATTTCTCGTCAGGCCTTCTGGCATGTTCAGGTCGCGTGGATTCCCATGTTTTATGCTTCCATGGCGTTATGAGGTAACGTTTCTTCAGTATCCGGTACACAGTGCTTGGAGAAAGATATGCAAGGTCCTCATCGATCAGTGTATAGGCGATTTCCCTGAATGACGCCTTCGGGTTCCTGCGCTTGTATCCGATTACAATCCACTCATCATCATCCCTCATGGCAATGGGGTTGAATCTCGTCAAGCACCGGCGAGAACGAGAGCTGCGCATAATACCATGACCTTGATATCCCAAGGATGGAAAGGATCTTTGACAGGGGATATCCTGCCCTTTCCATGGTGTTCATGACTGTCCTGTGGATGTCATAGAACAGGGATTTCATGTCTTTGCCCTCCTCTGCAAGCGATCTCCAATCTTTTTTTTGATTTCCAGGTTCTCCCGGGTAATCTCTGCAATGACATCCTTGAGCCTTGAGATCTCACCGTCCTTTTCGAGGACCATTGATTCTGTGTCGGGCTTCCTGCCGCGATCCTCGAATATCTCCCTTGCACTGTTCGTGAGCTGGTCCTTCCAGTAATAGAATCTAGCGTGCTTGATGTCGTATTTCCTGCACAGATCTGCCACTGAGATGGTCCCGCTCATTCCTTCAAGGACGATCTTCAGCTTTGCATGTCCTGTTTGCTGCCATTTATATAGCATGGAACACAAGTGGATCATAATTAATTTCGTAATATGTCCAGAGATGTGTGACACATTTCAATTCCACGCTCAATGGATCGCTGAAGTGGAAGAACAGCATGAAGGATTTTGTCCTGAATACCATGCCATACCTGGAAGAGTATCACCAGAGGAGCAATTCCGAATCGGGATTTGCAGCGGACAAGAAGATGCTCGGCTGGAATATCGCCCAGAAGAGGGACGACAGGATTGATAATGCTTTATTCTGCACGGACCTGTGGCACAATTTATTCAATATGGGAAGATTCTAGAATTGTGTCCCACACTCCACCTTTCCAACAAGTAGTTATAAGACAAGTCCTTACTCTCCCACAGTGAAATTAAGCATTGCCATTACAGCTGTGTCATCCACAGAGTTGGAATCCTGTTTTAATTCATTGAATAATTCTGAGAGGATAGAAACGGAGGTCATCATTAACAATGCACTAGAATTAACTGATGTAAGTGAAATCATTAAAAAATACGGATACATAGAGATAAAAAGAAAAACGAATATAATGGATTCACGATATGAGCTTGCCATGCGCTGTACAGGCGATTATATATTGATTATGGATGACACACGTAGATTCTCAAAGTTCTTTTTGAACAATTTGCCCTCCGATTTACATAACATAAACATAATAGACGAATTTCAAGAAGGAAGTAATTGTTACTCAAGATTAATGGAACGGCAGAACACAATAGTCAATCAAAATCATTCCTCTGCCTTGGATCCAGAAAAGGTGAGGTTTCTTTTACCAAGGTTATATAAGGCTAGCATTTTAAAATCAACTATGAAAGAAATAAAAAATAAGCTTCCTGAGTCTACATTTTCTGGCTTACGCGGAATGGATTTAGAGCTAATATATTTTGA
>JAJZKL010000146.1 GCA_021804185.1 Thermoplasmata archaeon
TGCAAGGATTGTCAGGCCCATAATGAAGCCTTTCTCGAGCATACCGCTTCCGGACGATTCCATTTTCAAGAGCATGGAGGGCCTGTATGAGAGCCTCAGGGAGGTCAGGGGGATTCTTACCGATGAAAGCGTAACATCAATCAGGCTGGTGTGCACTCCAGACAGGATGTCCATGAATGAGACCAGGAGGGCATACACATATCTTCTTCTATACGGTTATCCTGTTGATGCAGTCATAGTCAACAAGATATTCAGATCCAACACGGGTGACTTCTTCCAGAACTGGAGAAAGTCGCAGGAGGAGATCATGGCGGAAATTGACAATTCATTCCAGGATCTCCATATTTTCAAGCTGTATCTTTCAAAGGATGAACCAACAGGAATGGAACGCCTTTCTGAAATGGGGAATGATCTTTATGGCGATCAGGATCCACTGGAAGTTTTTGCACACAGCATCCCCATAAGCTATGATAAGCATGATAACTTCGTTACGGCTCGCATAAGACTGCCATTTGCCACCAAGGAAAGGCTGAACCTCTATAACAAGGGAGGGGAGCTTGTCATTGAGCTGGACAACTGGAGAAGGGTTTTCTATCTTCCGCAGACACTGGCAAACAAAAACCCTACGGCGGCAGAGTTTAATAACGGTTACCTTCTTATAGACCTGAAGTAAAATGACAGCACAGGAAGATGATTCGAGGGATTTTGTTCTGGAAATAAGGGTCAAGGTTCCTAAGGGGCTTGTGGAGCTTGCCCAGAGGACCCTTAAAGATGCAATGGATGTAGCCGGAGATGTTGCGAAAATTGGCAGGCAGGTTGTGTCAGGAAAATCAAACGAACCTGAGAAGCCAAAGGTAAAGAAAATGGAAATCAAGTGAGTTGCACTGCAGCACACTACCTGAAACATAGTCAGCAGCAGCATTGACGCAGGTCTTCATCTTTGCATTGAGTGCGGGAGCATATGCAAAGATCCATTTCATATGCCATAGGAAGCGCATTGAAGGCGTCCAAGGTTGGGAATTTTGAATTTATTCTGCCTACAACATCAAATTAGTTTGCCAATCGACCCACACCAGTATGTTTACATTTTCTATTCACGGGATTTTCACAACAAAGTAGGTAAGAAGAACGATGCTCCGACCGAGTATTGATATGAAAGTCCAATACTCTATCAAAACATATTTCAATCAATTATATCTTTTTTGGCTTAGTGCTAAGCCCACTGCCATATTATTTGACTAGAAGGGATAATTTGCTTTCAGTATCTTTGCACTCATTGAACCGTTGCAATCAGTTAGCCCTTTTCTTTACCCTTATTTACCGTTTCACTATGATAATGAAATATGTCCAATGACTCAGGAAGACATGTCGTAGGCTATGCCAGGGTTTCAACAAGGGACCAGGACCTGACATCCCAGGTTGAGAGGATCCAGAGATACATTTCAGGTTGTTGCCTTATTCCCACTGTGGAAGGGGCAATATTCCAGGAGAAGATGTCCGGTGCACCTAACCAGAGACCCGAGAGATCGAAGATCCTAAAACTGGCAGAACAGGGGAAGATTGACCTGGTGATATGTACCAAGTTGGATAGATGGGGAAGGTCTCTAAAGGATCTTATAGAGACCATGAACTTCCTGGAAACCCATAATGCCAGCATGGTATTCCTGGACCAGAACATTGACCTGAGCTCACCAATGGGAAAGATGCTTTTCCAGATACTTGGTGCTGTGGCAGAATTTGAGAGAAACCTCATAGTGGAAATGACCCAGGAAGGCAGGATGAGGGCAATGCTTCACGGCACCAGGTCAGGGAAACCCATGCACGGTCCACTGAAAGATCTTCCTGAAAAGGCAATAATTCAGAAGTACAGGGAAGGCACCTCCATTAAGGCCTTCGCAGCGGAATACAAGGTATCACCGAACACCATAAGGAAAAGGCCGTCAATGGAAAATGTGAGGATAAGGAGCTGGAAACAGGATAATACATAGAACGGGATTAGAGAAGTTCCAGAAATTCTTCTATGCTCAAGCCCGCCTGTTTGATTATTGCCCTTAAAAGTCCAGGGCCCAGCTCTCTGTGATTTGGGACCGTAATCTTCTTTCCGGATGGGTTTACGAGCGTAATGTGGCTTCCTGTTTGATGGTCGAAATTATAACCTATCCTAGAAAGAGCTTTTATTACATCATTCCCGGACAATACCGGAAGCTTAGGCATTCAGTATTACTTCCTCTCCAACATCTTCAGGAATGGGCTCATTGTGCTTTTTAAGGGAACCTATATATGATTCTATGGCCTCCCTGGCATTCTCAAGAGCTTCACTTTTCGTTTTACCCTGGGTGAAACATCCTGGTAGTGCAGGGACACTGACAACATAGAATCCAGCCTCATCCCTTTCAAATATAACAGTATACTTCATCATAGAACAATGCATAGCGAATGTATAAGGTTTTTTCCTGCAGGCTTCTCTTTAGGTCATAGTCATGAAACTGAGGCCATTTTTGAAAGTGATTGAAACCAGAGGTAGTTGAAGAAAGATCTTCACTTGCGTTTTAAATTTATGATACTTGTATGGCTCAGCCAAATCCGCAAAGCTCTCTTCTCAGAATTTTGTCCATCTCCACAAACATGCTCCTGCCCTGCAATCTCCATGTCGACAGCAGTGATGCGATGTACTGGTAGTTCTGTGATCCGGATTCTGATCTGAAGGTGCCGATGATCTTCCTTATTCTTCTGAATATGGAAGAATAAGAGATTCTCGGAATACCGAGAATCTCCTGGAATATTCTCATGTATGATTCCAGTGATCTGAAAGATGCATTGAAAACTGCCCTTATTCTTGCCAGGATCTCGATGATCTTATCCGGAAGAATAAATGGTCTTCCGTTCTTCTTCATGTTCTGTTTCTTCAGTTCATGCCAGTAATTCTCCATATCCTTGAGATCAAGGATATCCTTCATGCGTCTGACAAGGGATTCATTGTAGAGGGACCATATCCTTTTATTACTGTTGAAAGGATCGTCTTCACAGTCCAGGAGCTCATAACTCTCGTCAATTCGGGAAAACTGAAACCAGGATCTGTTGTAATATTTGATGACGCCGGGCTTGGTGTCAATGCAAGATTGTGGAAGAACCAGTCATCAGTCATATTTGGAATGCTCACACAAGGCTTCCGGTATATGCAGATTATTCTGCTAATCACGGTTCCAAAGATATATTTCATAGAAGGCAGTCAAGAAATCTTATTCATGTCATGTTTGAGGCCGCAGATGTCCAGGGAATAATGAAGCCGAAGTTACCGTTCCCATCTCCCTACCATGATGACAAGATCTGGTTCAAGTACCCTCAGATCCAGAGAGGATTCAAGAAGATCACAATCAAGACTTCAAGGTTCAAACTACCTTCTCAAACTTTGATTGATGCTTATGAGGCCAAGAAAAAGGAATACATGGAGACAAGATTCAAGGAATTTGAGGAAAAGCTAACTGGGAGATCTAGGGATTCATCTGATGGAATTCCTTTGACCTGTGGTGAATGTGGTTACTCGTGGCAGTACCATGGATTTCTGAGAATGGCCACTTGTCCTAACTGTAATTCTAAGGTATACATTGTTGAAAAAGAAACTAGGTCCAATGGTTTTGATGTTAAATGCAACCATTGCAGCTATATCTGGAGATTTACAGGTTCATCAAAAAGAACTACGTGTCCTAATTGTGAGCAGAAAGTGGACACTGAGAAGAATAGGGCCCCGGATTGGGATGATTCAAACGTAACCGTTTGAAATTGTCCTCAAGGACATCGAAGGACACGTAGGAGGACAGCAAATACTTTCCTTTGTTTTTCAGGTTTTGCTTGATTTTTTGTCCTGTTTTTCCACCACTTCTAACTTTTTCATGTATTATACCAATAGGCTATCAAGATGAAAGTCTTTGAGGAAAATATTCAGTTTAAATTTAAAATCCAGTAATATCATGGTCATAACTGATATAGTAAGATAAGCCATTAATCCCAAAATGTCAATTCCATTCGAGTTAGCTCTCAAAATGCTCTACTGTTGTACCTGATTGAAGCATACTGTCGCGATTTGAGAATAATTCACGAAAATTTATAACTTAATAAAATATTATATACTTCCTAATACATAATATTATTATGGAGACTTCGGGACAATACGGGTATCCACTAACAGTTTCCAAACCACGGATGCGGTATTATTTGATAGCTCTGGCAATGGCGGCCCTTTCTTTGGTCTTGATTGCTCAGTTTTTGGGTTTTAATCCATTTGGAAGCGCCATAGTCGTGGCTTACTCTAAGGGTTGGATTAGCTTCCATTCCGCAGAATTGAGTCTAGCGACCCTTTTTGGAAGCAGTGGAATAGCTACAGCGATTCTTAGCCAAGTGACTGTAGGTAGCATCTTGGGCGATGCAGCTGCCGCTGCTTTGGTGGACACAAGCTTGCTTGCTTGGATGGGACCATGGGCACTAGTATTTCTTGCAGCAGTAATTGGGACTGCGATTTAAACGACTTGAAGAGATAAATTTATTTCTCTTCCTTTTTGTGCTTACGGGTGTTGTGAATCGATTGAATGAGTCTAGAATATCTGATTTAACTGTATTTCTGGCAAAATACTTCGTGATTATTTTCTTTGTCTTAATTATAATAGATGTTCTCAGGATCTTTCCTTTGACCAATTCTA
>JAJZKL010000147.1 GCA_021804185.1 Thermoplasmata archaeon
CTTACGGCAGATACGAGATCCGGACCCATGGTCAGGTTTGAAACGAAATGCCCGTCCATTACATCAAGGTGATAAGAATATGCACCGGCTTTATCGCACTCGCCAATCTGGGATTGAATGATTTCAAGTCTGGAAGATATTATGGAGGGGGAAACTAGCATCCCGTGATAATGCCAACCACCTGCATAATATTAATGCAGTTGCAACATTGATAGAAGGTGCAATATTTTTCTTCAGACACAATTGACACAGTTTTTCAAAGAACCCGCGAACAAATAGAAAGTACGACTTTTCAAGGTAATACTAAAAGATACCGATGGAGAAAAATGTTCTAATTTTCTTTCCACCGGGTGAAATAAATAGGGCAATTATGAGAAAATTACCCGGTATTTGTAATACATATCAAACATCTATGAAAATTCGATGCAACCGTGACATCCAGCACATCATTTACAGGACTTACAAGCATGTCCACTGGTTCAGTGTCATTCATGAATGGAATGAATCTTAGCGGAAACGGCTACCTGTATTATGTGAATGAGATGCCGAGCGGATCTCTTGACCATGGACAGAACATACATTTCCAGATATTCATCGGACTTGGAGATGGAAGCCAAAACACGTACCAGGACTCCTCGCCCACTTTGCCAGTCACTATAGCAGCAAGCTCTGACCCGCAAGCAAGGTGAAAAAATGAACAAGAAAGTGATTGCTATGATGATTGTGCCAATAATGCTCACCCTGAGTGGAGCAATGGCATATTCAGCATTTACGGGCAGCATTACAAATGACCTTTGGGCAGGGGCAGGAATCCTCACCTACAGTGAAAACATTGGTCTGGTAAACTACTTCTCCCAGAACACCAATATGACCGCCCAGATGGGAACGAATTCATACATCCTGAGCGATCATGCTGGTTTTAACCCAAGTAACGGAGCATTCAATTACCTGGAAACACCATTGAAACTGGGAAGTGTTGGACCACTTACCTATACGAATTACCACCAGCTTGCCACCCTTAATGTAAGCAACCTGGCACCGGGAAACTGGGTTGAGGCAAACCTTACCATAGTGAACCAGGGATCTGTAGGATTCATAGTTGGGCCAGTCACAATATCATGAACACCTCAAACCATGTTTACAGTGGAACCTATTACGAGTAGGAACCCAGCGTCTCAGCGTTCATGGAAGGAGAATACAACCCGTCATCAGGGATGAACTATATTGCATTCTCCACACAGAATACTTACAGCCCCTCAATTAACGTTGGTGGATCCTATACCATATCTGTATATCTTGGCCTCGGTATTGGTTCAGATAATGAGTTTGAGGAGAACATCGTTCCCTTTGTGATCTCAGCCAGTATTACATCCGACCCGTAAATATATTTTTAATTTTTTTATATTTTCAATTTTTATTTGATGCCATGTGCCAGCAGCATTCCAAAATAGTTCTCGATGTAATGATAGTCCAGAACCATCTTCATTCCGGAGTTCTTAAGGAATCCATTGAGAATGACCATATTCCAGTAGCTGTCAGGTTTTGCCTCACTTATCATATCATCCTGCAGATCCTCAATACCTTCAAGGGATCCGGATTTGAAGAATCTGACGATTCTATCCTCATAGGTTCTTGCGTAATCTGAAAAGCCATAGGGACCGGAAGCATTGTGGGTATGGGCCTGGTCTGCACTGAATATGACGCTGACCTTTGTGTCCATGTTGTCTATGGCATACCAGATGCCCTCTCCAAGTTGCATCAGCTTCGTCCTGTCCGTTGTTCTTGGCTGACCTATTATTGCTAACCTCTTCTGTTTGAAGAACGTCAGGGGAATTATTGTGCCAAAATCCTCCGGGAAGGTTGATAATGGCCCCGATGAGGTTGCAAAGTTAACTTCAACCAGTTCCTTTCCAAACTCAGATACGATATTTCTCACAAGTTGTTTGTCAGTCTTGTGCGATGACTTGAGAAGGGCTGTCTTGATCTGGTACTCCCCGTACAGATTCTCCGTGTTTATAATGGCTATTCCTCTTGAGAGGCTTACACCATGAGGTGTCAGAACAAGTAGGGATTCGGAATTGTCTCCGGAAGTCACTTCTGAAATTTTGTCTCGCAGCTCCTTGCTCTCCTTGTTGGGATTATCCAGAATTTCATCGCCATGTGGTATGACATAAAGTCTTTCAAGCGTCATGTTGCTTAATCTCTTTTCCTGCTTTAAAGTTAGCCCTTACCATAGAAAAGACCTTAGGGTTCACAGATTGACGGATAATCTGGTAAACCTATCCGAAAGGTAATGCTATAAATAAAAGAATAAGATAAGGTAAAGCGCATTTGGTGTCGAACTATCATCCAGATATACCTGATACCAGTGAAGGTGTTAATTTGAAACGAAGTTCAAGAGATTGGAAAAAGAGAGGGAATATGCGTTGGAAGTGGAGAAAGAAACGCATAAGAAGGCTGAAGAGATCCAGAAAGGAGAAGAGAGAGTAAGGGAGCATGGGGTAATCAGGCTATCCTAGCGGGCTCCAGTCAGGTAATGATTAACTATGGGTCACCTGATAAATGATGAGTGACTGGAACTATGAACCGGAAGAGACCCGTAGATCTGGGTTCGAATCCCAGTGCTCCCATTTGTTTTGAACGGCTCCCGCCGGAATTTGAACCTCAAGGATCAAATCCTCACCATCCCGAAAAAGTTTCTCCACAGCGGATTTTCCTTTTTCCGCTGCTCCCCTGGTCATGAGATTTTCATAGATTGTTGTGGTCTCAATGCGGGCATGTCCCAACAGGATTTGTACCAGCCTCAGATCGTTTGTATTTCTGTACAGGTAAGTCCCGTAGAAATGCCTGAATGAGTGAGGATGCAATTCCGGTAATCCGGTTTTCATTCCTATCTTCTTTATCATTGAACGGATATACTCATAGGGCATTCTTCCCTAGTCAGTGGTAAGGAGAGCCCGCTGATCGGACTGCATCCTGTATTTCTCCAGGTAGATTGCGATGTGTTCCTGCAGTTTTGCCGGAAGAGGGAAATGTCGGTCCTACTCTCCCTTCTCGGACCTCACGTAAAGCATACCTTCCCTGATGTCTTCGATGTTTACCTTTACGAGCTCCCCCACCCTCACGCCGGTGTAGGCAAAGATCTCGATTATCAGCCTGTTACGGTACCATACCTCCCTGTTCTTGTGTACGTCGCAGAACTCAATTAGCTTCTTAATCTGATCCGGAATGGACACGAATGGATCAGGGGATGGTTCCTTCTTCAGCCTTGGCATTTTCAGGCCCTGCCCAAGGAAAGAAAACCAGTGCTCCAGATCCATCATCTCTATCCTGATTGTCTTCTTTTTGATTCCATCCCTCTGCCTTGACTCTATGTACTCGTATATCTTTTTCAGGTCTGGCTTGAAGATGTCTATGTTCTTTGAGAGCCATCTGATTCTCCTTGCTCGCCTCTCGGCAGTCATCAGGGAGTCACCCTTCCCTACCCTCTCCATGTAGTATTCATTAAGCTTAAGGTCAAGATCGGTCATCTCAGATCCCTCACAAATGCCCTGGCCTTTATTTCATGCCTGTATCCTGCAAGTTTCATGTTTCCTGAGAGTCTCTTGAAATCCTCTGTATCAAGCCTTTCAGATGTGAGATAATTGTCTCCCTGGATTTTCAGCCTGTACTTCTTCACGAGGCTTTCCAGGAGTTCAGACTTCTTATCATCACTCATCACCTCTCTAGCCTTGCCTGCATTCCTGGACTCATTCCAGTATACATATGGCGAGGCAGTCTTCTCAAACATGAGCTCAAGCTTCTGCGGGTTCACGGCACCGTCACGATCTCTAAGAAAATCAGAGATTTCTTCGTATACCGTGCTCATGTATTCATAATACTCTTTCCTCGTGCTGTCCGTCTCCTTACCTGTGTGTGTTATCATATCCTTTCAACCTCTATCATCCAGCGTCCCCTGGTGTTTCATCCTGGCATGTTCCCTTGCAATTTTCATCAGATCATAATTCATGGCTCCATCATCCTCCTGTATTGTTTCCATCCATTCCTGACCACTGTCAGGTAAATGTCCCAAATGTCCGATAGAATGGGTATCATGATTCAGCCTCCAGGTCGTATCTGTGGTATTCGATCCTGTTGTATGCCTCAATGAATTTCTTCCTATCCGGCCGGTTCCATTTCTTATGGCATGTGTACTGGATAGGGGTATCTATTCCATGGATCCTTTCAAGATGGTTTTCTCTTGACTTGGACGATAAACCGGTTCCGCAGATCCTGCATTCCCATCTTCCATTCCCGATGGAGACAAAATAATCCCTGTAGTCGGAAGTCACTGAAACACCTCCTCAGCCACTCCAACCGGAAACTCACCATACAACCTGATGTGTTTCCTGAGAAGCCTTTCCTGCTTGTGGTAAGAGTACCTCAAGATCGCATCAAACCAGTGGTTGTTTTGGACATGCCCTCTGAGAGGCTTCAAATACACGAGAGTCTCCTGAATCTCCAGAATTCGGTTCCTCAGGTTCCTCTTTTTCATCTCCTGGGCGGAAAACGTTTTAAGTCGCATGCAATTCTTTATTCGGTTGACCAAACCATTCATTTTTTCTGGTTTCATCTTAATGGACCTCCCTGTTCTCATGCTCTTTAAAAAGTGCTAGGAGTCTCTGGACCACCTTATCATAAGGCTCTTC
>JAJZKL010000148.1 GCA_021804185.1 Thermoplasmata archaeon
ACCGGAATACCCACGGACAGTGGGGAATTTACGCCTGTGGACAGGAGTATAGATACCCTGAGCCTTCTCGCAAGGGAGGGAATAGGGCAGGTACACTGGCTGAAACAGGAAGCCCACGCTCTTTAGGCGTGGGAGGATGTCACTACTATACGAAAAATATTAAAATACATGTTGAAAGCCGAAGTTCAGGAATGCTTGCGTCAAAATCTTCCGATCCAACGGACGGCTTTTGGGATCTGCTTGTTATAAGGAAAACCACACGTCTTGACATGATGAGAAAATTCAGCAAGCTAAGGGATGGATCATATGTCGATTTGAAAGATGCTACAAATCACCCATCAACATTTTTCAGTATAAAAGGTGGAGGAGCACCGGTTGAAGGCGACGGAGAGGACTTCGGTTCCACGCCATGCACGATCAGTGCAGAACCTCTGGCACTAAGAATAATGATGACTCAGAATTCGCGGGTAAAGAAAATATCAGCATAAACTCTTAAATAAGGTTTTAGCGTTCTATTACCATGCCGCTGTTTCCTAGCGATGAATGGGTCGATGAGAAACTTAAGGAATACGGCCTTTCGTCTGCTCCCAGCTAAAAGCTTTTCTGCGATGTCACTTATCTCACCGTTCTCTGGCGTTCCATAAAGCTCGAATCCTATGTTTTAACATCAGTGGTTCTGGCACCAGAATTAAACTCTGAACAACAATATTTTCAAAGGCGCAAACTTTTAGAGGGAAACTTTAAAGATCAATTTTTTAATCTGTCTTCTCCTACCGGATGAAATAGGATATAGACCCTCATTCTTAAGGACATACTAACTCAATGGGCATAGATATATAAAATGTCCGTTCCTATTCTGAAGCAGAAGTTGGAAGCCATGGCTCCAAGGGTTAGTGGCACCCTTTGGTTCCGAATATTGGCCAAATTGTATATTAATGTAACTTTCCCAAGGTTCATTAAATATGCTGATGTGGTGAATGCAATCGTGACCACAAGCAGACACAATCACACAATATGCCTCATTTCCCGCGGCATACTATGTCATTGTTACTAACAACATATTAAAAGTCTCTTGACCGATCTATTGTCGAAATTAAGGCGAATTCGTTGCTGATACTGTCTGAAGAGAGTGGATCCGGATCATCTGCGAGTTGATCTCATTCAACCATGTGATCTCTTTCTTCAATACCGTGAGCATCTTCATGGTGTCGAAACCTGTCAATCCCTTCTTTCCGTCATTCCTGTGTTCTGCATAGTACTTATTCCTGACCTCAGGAAAATGATTGTACACGAAGCGGCATGACCCAAAGTGCTTCTCCAGAAGAATCTTCTGCTTCTCACTTGGGTATAAACGCACCTTTAGTGTCTTAATCATTATTTACACAATCCTTAACATTATCACAAACCTTCGCAATTCATCTCCTCCCTGAAGGTCGGAGCTTTATTGCTCAAATCATTTGTAAGGTAAAGGAAGAGAGAATACGTCGCTGCATACTGCCACTTGGGAGAAGCGGGTAAAAAGCATCAAGCCCATTTAACCATCACATGGTATCCATGAATCTCTGCTAAAGCTTGCATTTTGCGCAATTCTTTATATAAAAAATTTGGATCAAGTTTTCATGACCCACCGATACAGAGGAAGGGAAGTTCTCGTGATAGCCCACAGAGGGGGTGGGGATCTATTCAGTGAAAACACCCTATCAGCATTCAGGGGAGTTGAGAAACTGGGAGTTGATACAGTGGAATGTGACGTTCAGGTCACAAAGGACGGAAACCTGGCAGTCATACACGATTCGACTTTAAAGAGAACAGCAGGAATTGATGCCAAGGTCAAGGACCTGGACACGGAAGAACTGAAGAAGGTGAGCCTGGAAGGGGGAGAAAACATTCCAATGCTGGAGGAGATGCTTGATGCAATACATATTCCGGTGATAATCGAATTGAAATCCATGGAAACAGTCACGTCGATCATAAAACTATTCACCAAGAGGCCAGATTTTCTGCACAGAAGTGTGCTTATATCCTTCTTTCATGACGCTCTCCTCATGATGAGGCAGAGATTCCCTGCTGTTATCTGCGGAGCGCTGATTGCGGGATTCCCAGTAGATCCGGTGTCTATGGTGAAACAGTGTGGCTGTGATACCATTGTCATAAATTACGAAGGTCTGACAGCATCCTACGTTGACAGATGCCATGATGGCGGCCTGAAGGTGAGCGTTTGGACTCCAAATGATATCGCCGCGATCATGGACTCATTAAACGCTGGCGTGGATGCCATAGGTTCAGATCGCCCGGACCTCGTGATCAGCCTGATTAACTCGGATCAGGGAATCTAGGGCTTATTCAATTCCTCCAGAGATTTCCCAGCGGTTTCCTTTCCAAGCCACAGAGTCACTACAAGACCCATTGCAGAGATAACCGCGAGAAAGATCATGCCAATACTGATTCCGTATGCGTCCCACACAAAGGCAAAGGCAAATATGCCGAAGAGGGCGCCTACCCTGCTGATTGTGGTTCCAAAACCCTGAGCGGTGGATCTTATCTCCGTGGGATAGAGCTCCTGTGGATATACGGAGTTGGTGATACCTGGCCCAAGTTCCTGACTGATCTCAAAGACAACAAACAACGGCACAATGTAGATAATGAGAGGATAATAATCCAAGAGGATTGCTGCCAGTATAAGCGTGACTACCATGCCAGTGAAACCGATCTTGGTAAGGGTTTTCCTTCCTGCAGTGTCTATAAACAGAATAGCGATCGCGGCGCCGGCTATCGCAAGCAGGGCAATGATTGTAGCATACCCGGATGCTGCCTCAGGGGATATGCCAAGACCGTGAAGAATTGACGGCCCGTCCAGTGCTATCACGTAAGTCACCGCGTCCAACGCAAACCAGAAAATTGATATGAAGGCAGTGGCGGCAAGGTATTTTTTCCTGAAGAGATCGCCTATCCTTGTCTTGCTGTATGACACAGGAGCCTCAATATGGGCACTGCTGTCGATCTCTTTCATTGAGGCGTTGGCCTTCTCATTCTCTCCATGCGAAAGAAGCCACCTGGGAGATTCCGGCACGTCACGTCTCAGCAGGAGAACGATTACCGCAGGTATGACTCCAACTAGGAACATGTAACGCCATGACACGTTTCCCAGGGGTATAAGAACGGTACCTATACCGTAAGATACGAACGCTCCTATGAACCAAGCAGCACCGGAGAAACTGAGCAATTTTCCCCTGTGTTTCACCGGAGAGAATTCCGCTATAATTGTAGGCGTTATGGCATAATCTGCACCTATAGCAACCCCGAGGAGAAGCCTGAAAAGAAGAAGCTGAAGGTAATTGGTGGCAATCGCGGATAGCACGGCAAAAAGTATGAAAAATGCCATGTCCCATAGATACACATATCTTCTTCCCTTGAGATCTGTAATGTATCCCACAATGACCCCACCAAATATCATGCCCAAGATCGTGGAACCCAGGAGAAGCGTGATTTCTGTCGGGGTGAGGGAAAACTGGGGCTGTAATATGAGGATAGCAACCGATATTATGGATATGTCATATCCATCAAGGAAACTCCCCCCTGACGATAAGGCGGTTATCCTGAGGTGTACTTTCTTCAACCTGCTTTCATCCAATGCATCAAACACGTATTCCCATGGCCAGGAATCCTTAATACTATTGGTATATATTTATTGTAAAATATATATAGCTGGTTTGACAAACTCATAATATCAGTATACCGACATTAATGGGGCAGTCATCTATAGATTATGCCTTCCTCACGGGTATCGATCTCCTTTTCCTTCCTGCATACTCACCGACGTTGAATCCCTTCGAGGGAGTGTGGAAGATCACAAAAAACATGCAACCCATAACAGGTTTTTCCAGTTGTTGAGTGACCTGAAGGTGCCATTTCAGACAAATTCAGCAGGCATTTCAAACCTGACGAGGAGTTGAGGAAGTTGTGCGTAATAACTTAAGGGGTTATGTATGGTTCAGAAAGCGAAACAATGATAGTTTTTGTTCCCATCGATTCATTTAACCCTCCTTGATCTGACCGCCCTATGGTGTACTTCCTTCCGCCTCCTTTACAATTTTAAATTCTCTTAAAGTTGGTTTCTTGAAAGATCGAATAAGACCATTCCAAGTGGCTGCTGGAATATTTGGATTGAGTCTTGTGCTTCCTCTTACTGAAAAGCAAGAATTTCATTGCACAGAAAAATGAGTTGTTCTGCAAGACAATAGCCCACAACACAACGGTACTGATCCACGAAACGTTTGAGCTGGGGAGAAAGCCTGATTTTGTCTCCAGTTCTTTGGTGACTATTTCTTTAATTCCATAGGAAAACTGGTTCCATTCCCGCTATTTTTCTGTCAATCTAATATGCTTATTTCTTTGGCTCAAGACCATGTTTGGTTTTGCGAGCCTCGAGAACGTACTGCATTTTACCGCCACCCTGAAAAGCAAAATTCTTAGATTGGCCGTATTCTGGAAAAGGCAACCCCTTTTTTGATCTGATGGGGATTGCACCTGAATTAGAAGCTACCCTGCACTCTGTAAAACTTATGACAGGTACATTATTTAAAACCCTTGACACCTTTCAGTTCACCATTCTAACTTTCCTTTTGATATGAGTGTATCCACACAGAGGAGGACAAGACTCAATCCAAATATTCCAG
>JAJZKL010000149.1 GCA_021804185.1 Thermoplasmata archaeon
CCGGCGCATACAGAGAGGGGCTACTGAACTCACGCTTTCGGATAACGGGAAACAGACAAAATTCCAGGTGAAAATGAATGTCGAGAATGCAGAAGGATTCTCAGGCCACTCCGATAAAAGACAGCTTCTATGCCAAACCTGGATCTAATGAGTTTTGAAAACTCATAGGTCTTTTCGCCATCACCGTGATTAACTAGTATTTTGTGTGGTTTTGGCTGCATTGTAGCAATGTACGAAAGTAGCTGTCTTTTATCGGAGTGGCCTGAGAATCCTTCTGCATTCTCGACATTCATTTTCACCTGGAATTTTGTCTGTTTCCCGTTATCCGAAAGCGTGAGTTCAGTAGCCCCTCTCTGTATGCGCCGGCCAAGCGTTCCATCTGCCTGGTATCCCACAAAAACAAGGCTGTGCTTGGGGGAATCAATCCACGATTTGAAATACTCCATAACTGGTCCGCCATTCATCATTCCGGAGGTGGCAAGAACAATGTAACATGTGGTGGAGTCACAGATCTCTCTTCTTTCTGTCGAATTCTCCACCTTTCTGAAGATTTCACTTAGAAACGGGTTCTCACCCTTGATCATTATCTTTTCTCTCAAATCCCTATTCAGATATTCAGGATACGCAGCGTGGATAGCAGTTGCCTCCATTATCATCCCGTCAAGATAGACTGTAGTTTTCGGGATTGCACCCGTGCGCATGGCCTCTTCCAGGACAAGCATGACTTCCTGGCTTCTTCCAACGGCGAACACAGGAATTAGCACAGATCCACCCTTCGAAAAGGTTCTGTTTATTATTTCAACGAGAGTTTGGCCAGCTTCCTGTCTTGTATGTGAATAATCATCCCTTCCGGCATAGGTGGATTCCGTCATGAATGTTTCAACTCTTGGAAATCTGTTGTTGGCTGGGTTGAAGAGCCATGATTTCTCAAATTTGACATCCCCGCTAAGAACAATATTATAGATCCCTTCACCGATGTGAAGATGAACAGACGCTGACCCGAGAATATGTCCTGCATTGTAAAATGTCAGCCTTGTGTCTCTTGTGATATCGGTTGTCTCGTTGTACTTCAGAACTATCGAGTGCTTTATCTCATCTCTAATATGCTTCGATTCGTAGGGGGCCTTATGTCCCTCCATATGTGCCACCTTTATGTAATCGTTCTGTAGAAGTGCTGCAAGATCCCTCGTAGGAGGAGTCATATAGACCGGGCCGTCGTATCCGTATTTGTATAGTATGGGAAGAAGCCCTGAGTGATCAAGATGTGCATGTGTAAGAACGACCGCATCCAATGAACTGAACGGTTGAATTTCAGGTAGATATAGATACGGTGCGCCCGCCCATGGAGCGTCGTCATCAGTGGAATTAAGCATACCACAGTCTATAAGTATCTTGGAATTATTGGTGGAGACCAAGGTGGCACTTCTTCCCACCTCACGGTGCCCTCCAAGCGCTGTCAACCTTATCCAGGTCTCGCCAGGCATCGTTGGCACATTCAACTTTAGACCAAGGTTGTGAAGGAATTCCTTCCTCTCCTGTTTGACATCCCTCAGCAGTTCGCGCGTTTCCTTTACAGTTCTCGAATACATCGGAGGAGCCCTTACTATTCTTGGAGACCACTTTGTCTTGCTTTTTATAAGCTGGACGATATCGGACGACCTGGAAGTTACCACCGACGGCTCATCACATTCTATGACAACCTCACCGGTGTCTGCCTCAAAGTATACGTCCTGAAGGCCGGCTTTTTCCGGGATTATCTCCTCAATATGTGCCTTTGCCTCTTCCTCTGTTTCCAGGATGGAAGGATCCGGTCTGATCAGTATTCTGCGCCTTATTTCCTGGGCTATCTGTCTGGCAAGATCGTCACGTTTTGCAAAAAGATCCTCATCCTTCGTGTAAACAACTATATTGGGACCCTCATAGTCTATCTCTGTGATTTTATTGTCTGGATATAATCGGTCGAATATCGATCTAGCATCTGATAAATAGTCCTTAAAAGACATCGCAATGTACACCTGTAAATTTAAATAATTTTATGTGGAATATTAAAATTTCAATTTTAACTTTTTAATTCTGTCCAGAATATCCTCTTCTGGTACTTGAGTATATCCATTCTTGGAATCAATGACCGCAACATCGATCATTCCACCAGAAGCAGAATCCCTTGATTTAGCAACAGAAACAGCAGTCACCACAAGGTCTATTCCATCGTCGACCTTCATATCTTTTGAGTAGCTGTTTTCAAGCACACCGTAAACGAAGGGAGAGCCTGAACCTGTACTCGCAAAAATGTCTTCTACACTTCCACCAGCAGCATCAACAGAGAATATATGTGGGGCAGTATCAAATCCTCCAATCAGTATCTGAACCATGTAAGGGTAGTATTTTGACTGATTCAGTATATTGGAAAGAAGAGTGGCAGCAGCCTCTATTGGCATCCCTACTTTTCTCTGCAGCCTGTAGAGTTGTAGCTCTGCTTGCATATATCTTACGAGAACCTGTGCGTCTCCGACCAGGCCGGCAATAGTCATGGCAGCACCCCTGTCAATCTGGTGAAGCTTTTTTCCGTCCTTGTGCGCGATAAAATGATCCATAGTCACGCGTCGATCCGTCGCCATTATCACTGCATCTTTAACCGTTATTCCAACTGTTGTTGTTCCAGTTTCCAATTGTGTATTCATAAAAAAATCCCTCTTTTTTAGGTCTTAACTGCATTTTATTATTATATTAAATCCTTTTTACTCGTGTCATCTAACAATAATCTGATGCCTTAGTTAAAGGAATTGACGAATCTGAAATCACGATTCAGCGCACTCATCACCAGGTTCACCTGATTCCCTTATTCATTATTGTTGAACCCGGCTGGATTGGCAATTCAATTATTTTATACGTGGAACGCATCACACTCTATGGTTCTTTATGCTTCAGACATAATGCGGAAAGAATTCAGGACAATCTCACCGAACCTGACAGTACTGGACGCGGCTAGAATTATGACAGGGGACTCATCTGGCTTTCTGATAATTGAGAAGGATTCCAAGCCGGTTGGAATAGTTACAGAGTGGGACATTGTATCCAAAGTTACTGCGGCACAGATTGAACCCAAGAATATCATGGTGTCAGATATAATGAGTACAAATTTCATTTCAGTGTCAAAAGATACGCCTACGGATAAGGTGGTAGGAATCATGCAAGCCAATAAAATAAGAAGACTTCCTGTGATTGATAATAACAAGATCGTGGGAGTGATAACCTCGAGAGATATCATCCGAATTTTCAGAGATTATATGGAGAATATTGCAGAGGTCGTCTCAAGGTTCGGAAATGCATGAAGGTGCTACTGGAATATATCATGAAATATGAGCAGGATGTCATGGCTGTCTCCTGCAGCGTAATCGCTTAATTTCTCATCCTTGTTTAGCCACATCTCTTTAATGACCTCTCCCTTGTTTTTGTTCTGTTGAATCACTATGTTTTTCACACGCTTGAGAGGAAGCGAAGAATATCTCTCATGAACAACAACGTCATCCAGTTTCCTTATGAAATAATCCCCGGTCATTTTCTCAATATCTCCGGCAACAAGTGGTGATCATGGAACTGCGAAAATTTGGAAAAACGGATATGAAAGTATATCCCGTAGGTTTTGGAGCATGGCAGGCGGGAATGCATTCCTGGGGATCTGACTACAGCGAGAATGACATCAGGAGTGCTGTGGAGACCGCAATATCGTCAGGTGTAAATTTCTTCGATACAGCTGAGGGCTATGGTGGTGGGACTTCAGAGAAGATCCTGGGCAGTTTGATCAAGGACAGGGAGGTTTACATTGCGACAAAGGTTGCAGGATGCAATTCATCGAGAATAGACAGATCAATAGAAGGTTCTCACAGGAGGCTGGGGAAAACTATAGATCTCTACCAGTTGCACTGGGTCCCAAGCATCTATACAAGCCTCAAGAAAACAATGAGATCGCTTGAGAACTCAGTGAAGACTGGTTATACAAGATACATCGGGCTGAGCAACTTTCCTACACAAATACTAAAGGAAGCAATGGAAATGCTGTCGAGGGAAGAGATCGTATCAAATCAGGTTCAATTTTCAATTCTCGACAGAAGAATTGAAAATTCCATGGTTGAATTCTGCAGAAAGAACAGTATCGAGATCATTGCGTACTCCCCAATGGCCAGAGGAAGGTTGACTGGTAAATATTTCGATTCCAAGGGTCCCGGGGATTTTGCAAGGATATTTGATTCCAGGAAGAGGAAAAATGTGCCAGAAGACCTGAAATCAATTCTCCGAAAATTGAGTGAGATTCACCACTGCACCATCAGTCAGATCAGCCTAGCATGGGTTATCGCAAAGGGCGCACTTCCCATCCCTGGAGCAAAGAATGGAAAACAGGCGGAACAAAACTCCGCCTCTGCCAATGTATTGCTGACTCAGGAAGAACTATCTAAAATTGATGCTGTTTCTGCCTGTTACATGGAAGGCGAATACAGGAGCATTATTCCCAGACTCATTCCCAATACCCTTGTAAGGCTTGGTATTGGAAGCGGTTTTTGATTATTGAATGCCCAGTTCAAGCTGAGATTCAATATAATGCCAGAGTTGATGTTCTATCTCGAAAGTCCACAAGGCCTCAGGAACTTCCAC
>JAJZKL010000150.1 GCA_021804185.1 Thermoplasmata archaeon
TTGTTCTCGTGATGGAAGCGGGGTTATCTTATGCGGTCAGGGAGATCATAATATTATTTCATTCAGGGCGTACAGATCTCTCTTCCCTCGGATCGGTGGCCCTGATTATCCTCGCACTTGGCATAATTCCTGAGAAAGTTGGTGATTATAAACCTGTTTCATTTTTCCATAGTTAATACCGGTTAATTTTTCCCCACCAAAGCGTAAGTTTTAACGACGCTATCCTCTTCCCATCGGGAGATCTCATCCTTCAACCAATATTCAATCGATTCAATCGATTGGATTGAGGGAATCATTCCTGGCGAAATTGCTAGAGGCAAAAGCCAAGTTTTCAACTATTTCCCGGGTTAGCAGGAGGATTACCCTGCACACCAGATTTTTCAGATTCCAGCGCTGTTGAGATGTGTTTTAGTATTTGTCTCTCAAGTATCGTTCCGATGAAAATGCCATTTTCGTCAACGACCGCAATGATCGGGGGTTCATATTCCCTGAATATCTTAATCAGTTCAGTAGCAGGAGAGTTATTTCTGACTTTTCGAGCCGGCAAAATGTCACCTTCACGTACTTGAAGCGTGTAAAGCTTATTTTCGCCCAGGGTAACCATGTCGCTTAGACTTAACTGCCCCAAAACATGCCCTCTGTCGTTGGTTACGATCACCGCCCTCGCGTTGAGATCAGTACACATCTTGAAGGCAAGACTTATAGGACTATTTCTGTCCACTGACACCGGGGGGAAGGAACTGGATATATCGGACGCCTTCAAATTTTTGAATTCTGTGCTAATTAATTCCCATATGTATTTGGACCTCCTATTCGGTACAACCGGTGCCTTAATATTGAAAAGAAGTGGTATCACCAACGTTAACAGCGTGATGGCAATCATTATGGCAGAATAATTATATCTATCAACGAGGCCAAGTGTGAGCGCTACAACAAGCAATGCAGCATCAACGCCGCCATTAACTGATGTACCGAAGGAATTCTTCCATGCGTCAATCTTCATGATTTTTGAAGTTGCCAGACCGCTAATTGGCTTGAAAAGAAGCGCAATTATAAAGAGAGACAAGCCAAGTACGATCAGTGGAACAGTAATTCTGACAAAGTATAATCCCAGCCCAATAAAGAACAATGGCTCAAAAAAGCCATAGGTTATGGTTGAAACCTTCTCCGCAATTATGGGGCGGTCGTTGATAAAATCCCTCAGGATAATACCCATAAATAGGGCTATTATCGCTGAATTAAAACCATAAAGCTGGCCAACAAATCCCAATATCAAGACGAATCCCGCTATTACTGCAATTACTGTTTCGTGTGCTCTGGAATGAAGGTCTATTCTGGTGAGCAATTTTACCAGCACATATTTTGAGAACAAGATGATCAGGAGCAAGGATACAAAGAGTTCAAGTGCTATAGTGATAACGCTCGTGAAATCAATTGGCTTATTATATAGGTCCGCAAAGAAAGAAAAAAGTATAACGGCTGCAATTTCAATCGTAACAACCTGCTGGAATATCTTGTTCCCCTCTTCTGTTTTGTTCAATCCGGTATCGCTTAATAAGCGTGTCAAGGGTCCTGCACTGCTCATTCCCGTTACTATCCCAACGACCATGGCTATCAAAATATTATGAACCACATAGTAAACTGCAACAGAAATGAGTGCGAAGGGCACAATAAACTCTGAAACCCCTATTATTATATTTTTGACATTGAGAATTTTTCTGGTATCTAACTCCTTAAATTCCAGCGCACCGCCAGTAAATAGAAGGAAGTTGATGCCGAGTGAAATAAACAGGCTTATGTTAGGAAGGATGCTGACCAATCCCAGCCCGCCTGGACCTATTATTATTCCAGCCAGAATGGCTGCCAAGTATGGAACGAGCTTCAGCCGTTCAAATATCTCCTCACCGAATTTGGCAAGAAGCAGGAGACCCCCAAGAAACAAGAGGGCCAACAATGCATCAGAGATACCATACATGCAGTCAAGAAAAGACGTGCATATTTAATTTTATTGCAGAATCCAGTCCTCTTGTAGATTCCTAGATACCTGCAATCACCCAGAATCAACGAGAAAGCGACATGTGTATTTAGGCCGTATCACACATGCCGATTTGAAGCTGCTATACTTTTGCGTTTTACCCTCCTAAAATACCAATTGTCGATGCATAGGGTTCCCTTATGAAATCCATGATGGCATCCAACAGCTTGGATCCCATGTTCTCCAGTGCCACAAACAGATCTTGAAGAAGCCTCATGGCCATGGATCCGAATCTCAGGCCGGGCGTTCCCTTCCCTGTGTTAAGCTGGGTTCCCAGCAAGATCATTGCAGAGATTTCGAGGAGCAGTTCACCCAGCAAGCTCAGCTTTGTCGTGCTGACAATGCCTGCAAACACCTGCTGGAAGATTCTCCCTATCCCGTCTTGCTTGATCTCCCTGTGCATTGTTTCTATATCCCGGCGCCTGAGATACATCTCCCTGATCTGTTTAGGCTTCCATCCGGTCATATTTATGACAAAGAACTTTTTCCCTCTATGCCACGGGATACCAGAATCCTGACCTCGCCGATCTTCTTCATGGCAATTGTGATGCTCTTCGTGAAATACTGTTTTCCCCCATATTGTGAAACATTTCAACATGATGTGCTGCTCCTCTTTCCTTCTCACAGGCTTGATGTCACTATTCAGGGGAAATATCCCCTCACTTCCCGATATTGCTGCGGTGATCGCGCACATGCCCCGGGCAGTCTTTCCCTCGGAGTGGCCATAGATCCATCCCGATCCCTGGATGTGTTTTCCGGACCTCTGCAGAACGGTATCGTACAGTACGAGAATAGGATGGGTGCTGTTCCGGTTGATCAGATCCACTGATTTGCGGAATACGTCCAGCATGTTGAGGTTGCTCTGGTTCGGGTGCTCTATATGGATTCCGTTGAGATGGGCCACCGATCTTGTGGGAGAGACCCATGAGGATGTTATGTACCTGGAGAACTGTCTGAACTGCCTTCGGTCAAACAATGGCCTGAATTCACTGAGAAGATCGGTAAGGACATCTGGGTGGTTCCGGGACAGGAATTTCGATCATTGTATGAAAATGTCCGACGATTGCTTAAGTTTTATTGAAATCGAAAAGGTATAGTTAGTAATAACCTTGGAGATATCCTTCCTCAAATGGAGGCATGTTAAGTTATTGGCAAGACTTAATGGTTTATCTCTGCCCGTTTATATACTGAACTTTGGATTTCCGATTGTTTGTATATAAAAAGCGTTAAGTTTTAGGGTAGAAGTTAACGTCAAATGAAAGTGTGAGTATTTAAGAAAATCAGAATTTCTAGACTGGGCAATAGACGGCCCTTATGGAATAATAGCGTGGACCAAGGTTACAAAATAGTGATACAGTAACATTTGCATAAAATTGGGTTGAAGTGGTAATTGGTGAATTCGGTGATACTGAGTGGTATACGGATTGAAATATTGTTTCGTTAAAAACCGAGTGACTTCGTTCCTCGGTCGGAATCAGCGTTTGATTCAGGCTTGCATGATTGACAGCAACATTGATCAAGATGTTGCTTGATGCACTATCATTGGAAACAACGAAAGCATTGACTGCTATGAAAAATGGCGTATCACGGGATAAGTTGCCACCAGATGTTATGAGTTACAGGTAAAGAGTCCAACTGAAAAAGCCTGAAAATCAGATCTTCCTCATGTAAATTTCCTTTACCGCGTGGTCCCTAGTCTTGTTCAGTATCAGGTGGGCATGGAACTTGGAAGGTTCTATGTTCTGTTTAAGGTTTGGGCCATTGATTTCGTTCCATATTCTATCAGCAGTTTCAGCAGCCTTGTCCACCGGCAGTTCACCATACTTCCTGAAGAAAGACCTGCTGTCCCTGAAGGCAGTCTCCCTGAATATGAGGAAACGGTCGATGTACCACTGCATAATATCCTTTTCCAGGGCATCTACATATATTGAAAAATCGAAGAAGTCTGACACAAGCAGCTCGCCTGTCGGTGGAAGCGTATCCGTCCTTCTTGTCTGAAGAACGTTCAGGCCTTCAAGTATGAGGACATCAGGGTTCTCAATTGTCTGGCGCTGATTTGGGACTATATCATAGATGAGATGTGAATATATTGGAATATCAATGCTCTTCTTTCCTGACTTCAGTTCATACAGGAACCTTATGAGTGCTTTCAGGTCATAGCTCTCCGGGAAACCTTTCCTGTTCATCAGGTTCCTTTCCTCCAGTATCCTGTTCGGATAGAGGAATCCGTCTGTAGCTATGAGCTCAACTCTGGGATTTTCCGGCCACCTTGAAATAAGTGTCTTGAGGACCCTTGCTGTCGTGCTCTTTCCAACTGCAACGCTCCCAGCAATGCCGATGACATAGGGGACCTTCTGCCCCCTGGCACCGAGAAAAGTTCTCCTTGCATCGTACAAACCCTTGGATGCAGAGTAATAGAGGTTCAGGAGCCTTGAAAGTGGAAGATAGACCTCTTCAATCTCCTGTATGGAGATTTTCTCATTGATTCCCCGGATGGTTGCGAGATCTTCCTCATTGATTGTCATGGGGGTGGAGTTTCTCAGCTTGCTCCACTCTTCCCTCTTGAAGGATATGTACGGCGAAACAGAGCTATCATCCAGTGCTTTCAGCAAAT
>JAJZKL010000151.1 GCA_021804185.1 Thermoplasmata archaeon
TAGAACAGCCCGGACCTCCAGAATGGATATTTTTCCCCCCCTCTGCTTCATCTGCTTCTCTATCTCAAAAAGCAATATGGCTCCGATTCCTTTCTTCTGTGAATCAGGATGCACAGCGATGCTCTCTATGTCGAACACTCCCTGTTCCATGGGCATGGCCACCGCATACCCCATGATCCTTTTCTCCTCTTCAGCTATGACATTGAAGGACCCAGGTGAGCTGAATATCTTTCTGAGCATGCGTCTGGAATATGGCCCTACCGTAAAGGATTGATTCTCAAGCCGCTTTATCTCGGCAAGATCCTCCAGATAGAAATGTCTCAGTATCAACAGTGCAGTAACATTTGCCATCTTATTATCTTTTAAATCAAATTTTATAACTACTCATAATTGGGTAATTACGCAAATATTTATAATTAACATAGGGATCATCAGGGGAAAACGTATGATAGACGAATCTTTAGGGAGTCTCGCTAGCGGGAGACCCATACTCATTTTTGACGCATCTGATCGCGAAGGCGAGACAGATATAGTTGTCCCGTCCCAATTCATCACACCCGAAATTGTTCGTTTCATGAGAAAAAATGGCGGGGGCCTCATATGCACCACCGTAAAAGGCGATTTTGCCAGGCAGTCCGGGCTGTTCTATCTTGAAGACATACTTAGAAATCAGTATGGGAAGGATTCTGAGATAACAAGGGCAGACGACATGAAATATGACAAGAACAGTTCATTCAGCCTGACAATAAATCACAGATCCACGTTCACCGGTATTTCAGACAGGGATCGTTTCCTGACTATATCTGAGCTTGCAGGATTCATCTCGAGTTCAAAGAGAATGCCCGATATAAGCAAGGAATTCGCGAAGTTATTCAGGGCTCCCGGACACGTAATACTCCTGATTGCGAGAGATGGTTATTTCAGCGAGAGGAGAGGGCATACTGAACTCAGCACGTATATGGTAGAGAAAGCTGGCCTTACCCCCTCGGCAACTATCGTCGAGATGCTCAGCGATACCGGTAATTCAATGACCAGGGCTGAAGCCATGGAATTTGCGCGTGAACATTCGCTAAGTTTTATAGACGGAAAGGAGATTATCGATTCGTGGTTGAATGACCAGAGTAATGGCTACGGGAGTTTTCGATATAATTCATCTGGGGCACATACATTTCCTGAAGGAATCGAAGAAATTGGGTGATGAACTGTTCGTAGTTGTTGCTAGGGATTCCACTGCTGCCAGGAATGGAAAAAACCCTATTTTTAGCGAGGGAACCCGGCTGCAGCTCGTTTCAGAACTCAGAATGGTGGATCATGCCATTCTTGGCCATGAAGGTGATATCTTCCAGACAGTTTCTGACGTCAGACCAGACGTAATAACCCTTGGATTTGACCAGAAATTCAATACGGATTCAATTGTAAAGCGTTGCGATGAAATGGGATTGAATGTACGCGTTGAGCGCATTTCAAGATTTGAATCCGACACAATCCAGAGTTCTTCACAGATAAGAAGAAAACTTCTAGAGGAGATCGAGAACAGGCTATGAAGATGATAGGCGTGGCTGACACCACATTTGCCAGGTTCGACATGGGTGCTTCAGTGATAGATGAACTCAACTCAATGGGAACAGGATTCAGGATATTGCGTTATACCGTTCCAGGGATAAAGGACCTGCCTGTTGCATCCTCCATACTGTTTTCGAGGGGGTGCGACATTGTGATAGCATGCGGCATGCCTGGACCAAAGCCTGTTGACAAGGCATCCGCCCAGGTCGCGTCCACCGGTTTGATGCAGGTTCAGCTGATGCACGGAAAACACATAATAGAGGTTTTTGTGCATGAAGACGAGGCGAAGGACGGGAAGGAACTCGCCTGGCTATGTGATCGCAGATCAAGGGAGCATGCCAGGAATGTCTATCTCCTCTTATTCAACCCTGACAAGCTGATCGAATCAGCAGGCCAGGGACTCAGGCAGGGATTCGAGGATGCAGGTTCCGTAGGCAGCGGTTCAGGCGCATACAGGCACTAGGTGTTGTTATGAAAATAGGAATAGTAGTATCGGAATATAACTTCGACATAACCAGCATGATGCTGGAGCGGGCTATTGAGGAAGCCAGGTTTCTTGGTGTAGATATATTCAGGACAATCAAGGTCCCCGGGACATTTGACATACCACTTGGCGTTAAAAAGCTCCTTCAATACAAGGAAGTGGATGGGGTAGTTACACTGGGTGCTGTCATAAAGGGGGAAACTGGACACGACGAGATTATAATGCAGAATTCTGCCAGGAAAATTGAAGATCTCATGATCGAATTCTCAAAACCGGTTGCTCTGGGAATATCAGGTCCAGGCGAGACAAGGCTGCAGGCACAGGCGAGGATAGAAATGGCAAAGGATGCCGTGCAGAGTGTCGTCAAGATGATAAAGAGACTTGCCGAAGCATAGAACGGAGGTGCTGGAATGCAAATCAGCGAAAACATCGAACTTATAGACGGCACCATTGCGAACTGCTACTCTGTCAATCTGGAAGGTAAAGCCGTCCTTGTAGATGTTGGAATGAAAGGTTCAGGAAAAAAAATCATCGATTTTTACCGCAATATCGGAGTAAATCCTGAACTGATACTGATCACTCACTACCATCCGGATCACGTTGGAGGGTTATTCATCCTATCAGAGGAGTTCCACCCGCAGATATATGTGCCGGACTCTGAAGCTGAGGTTATCGCCGGGCATTCTAAAATTATACCTGCAAAGAGCCTAAGGTCAAAATTGATAGGTTCGATCGCCAGGACAAAACCGGTGACGGATGTCAATCTGGTATCGAAACTCAGCCTTCAAGGGTTGCAGGTCGTGGACACGAAGGGCCATACGCCGGGCAGCACATCATATTATTTTCCTTCACTGAAGGCACTTTTCGTTGGCGATGCGGTGAGTGTCAAGAACGGAAAAATGGAAATAAACAGGGCCTTCACACTGGATTACCCTACGGCAGAAAAATCCAGGGATCGGATTTTGCAGTTCCACGGTGTGACAGTCTATCCCGGTCACGGCAAGCCCGTTGTTATTTCATGAATATTTTCTTGTCTCGCCGGCAGTAAGCTCAATATCGGCAAACGCGTCATGATTGTGCAGGCTTTCCTCACTTCGCGACATTATTCTGATTATGGCGTCATCTTCGAGCATGTCTATTCCATTACAGATCGCTCTTGCTATGTCTCTGGCCACGTCTTCGACAAAGCGTGGATTTTCGTGGTTCCTAAGGACGAACAGGTCCGATTCCCTGTCTGTCTGGACGCTTGCAAGTGGGCCTCCAGATACCGACTCTATCAGTTCAATGATCCTGTCAGGTTCAGGGACATAAGTCCTGAAATTGGATATTGTGACTGAAAGCCTGTTGCGCTGGCTATGGGTAACTGCAGGTATCTTATTCAGGAAGCCGGCTTGATCTGGGTATCTTTCTGCAAGAATCGATCTAGTTCCTTCCATTGTGCAGGGGCAGGCCGTGAATATTGTTGTTCTCAGCACGAATGAATTTATCTCAGTCCCATCCGATCTTGATTCGCTGGAATACTCAATCTTGTATGGAACATAACTTTTCATTTTATTGGTGCCATCAAACTCCCTCAGGTATGTAGCCTCAATCTTAACCGCCGCATGTTTGCTGTATGGATTGCTCTTAAGAACAAGCCTGGCAATGCGTCGTACGATCTCGAAGGTATTCTCAACAGGTTTTCCTACCTCAGAAATAACGGGATCCAGCATGCTGGAAAAGTGTGCGCCCCTCATTTCTGCTGGGAGATCAACGCTGACCGATACAGTTGCAATCGACTCAGTTCGCTTCCCGCCGAAGACAAGCTTAATTGGGGTCTTGTAACCATCTATCCCCACGTTTCCTATTGGTAGGTTTACACGAGGGGTATCATCCTGAGGTATCTTTCTCCCGGTCTGTTTCATGCTTTGCCTTTTCGGGCTTCATCGTACTTCTTCTTAAGAATCTCTTCCAGTTCCCTGTATTTTTCCTCCAGCGAGGCCTGCTGCTTCTCAAGTGTCTTGATCCTTATTTCGCTCAGCTCTTTCTGTTCCGAGAGTTCATCTATCAGTTTCTTTCTGCTCTCCACCTCATACAGTACTGGCCCTACATTCTTGAATACCTTGACTCCGTCATTAATGCCATTGAGTTCCTTAATGGTCTTGTCGAGTTCCTTAATTCTCACGTCCAGCTGGTATTTCTGGGTAGCGACCTGTTCTATCTGGGTCTCAAGTTGCTGTGCCTGCTTTATCTGGTTCTGTAAATAAGCGCTTAAATTAGGTTCCATCTATTTCACTTCCTTCAATATTTTCTCGATCATGATTAGCCACCGGGTCAGCGAACTTACGCTCGCTCTTAATGAAACTGAATCAGGTGCTTCTATATAAATATAGGAATCCTCACCGGTTACGAATGTCATCTTACCCCGGCCCACCCGGTCATCCTGCTCAGGCTGCATTGTGGAAAGGTACCTCGAAAATTCTGGATCATTAACCCGGACCCTTACCCTGTACATCAGTTATGATATGCTTTATTCAGATAAATAATGTTAGACAGGCTAGAGTTTGGCAGAAAGCCTTATACCTGCGAAAGAGGCATCATTTTCAAAGGCAGCTAAACGA
>JAJZKL010000152.1 GCA_021804185.1 Thermoplasmata archaeon
GAGGAAGAAAAGCCCGATGCCTGGCTTAATGGAAAGTTGTTCAACAAATATCAGTACCATGCCCACAAATCCAATCACAATTCCCAATGCTCTCGGAAGAGTCAGCTTTTCCTTGAGGAAAACTGAAGAAAGGGCAATTGAAATTACAGGGAATGTGTAAATCAGTATGGAGGAGATTGCTGAACTCTCGGTATTTTCTCCAACAAACCAGAAGCCCATGAAGAAGACTATATTTAGCAGCCCAAACAGGAAAAGGCTCAGATTGGTTTTCAGGTCTCTTGGGAAGACTATGTGCTTCCAGAAGATTATGAGGGAGAAAATGGCTGCAAACAGGATTCTGAAGAATAAGAGTGACAACGCTGACTGGTACGCATAGGCAAATTTTACGAGGGGGTAATTAAGTGCCCACGACGAAGCCATGGCAAGAAATGCCAGCGAATCCGCTGCTTTAGACACCGATCCATATTTAATTCTGCAATTAATATTTGCCGTGATTTTATTGTCTGAGAAGGGCTGACCGAATTCTAAAATATTGGAAAGGAGATTACAAGGGTACCATGGGCAATTCTCTATTTCAGGATCGAGTGAGCATACTGGATTATTTCCACAAGCATGGCATGCTCATCTCCCCGGAAGCACTCAACATGATCCTGGAAAGGAGCATGGGACAGCTTATTCCCAGGCTTGTGTCTGAAGAGACTGCACAAGCAGGTTACATTGATGAAAAATCCGTACTCAGGCTCATCAGGGGCCAGGCAAAGACAGAACGGAACACTTATGAAGTGCAGCTCCCCGACATACGGGTTAACAGCTCGGTGGAAGACTTCAGGCAGATGTTTGTGAGCAGGTACCAGAAGCTGAGCAAGATCATATCGCTTTCCGCAACCATGAGGGGAACTGTTGATATCAAGTCTGCAAAGAGAAGCACAGGAGAAATCAAAGTCATTGGGATGGTATCATCTGTTGATACCACGAAAAACGGCCACAAGCGCATTACAATAGAAGACATGGATGACCAGATCCAGGCCATAATGATGAAGGGGCGGGGCCTGGACACTGAACTGATACTGCAGGATGAGGTAATTGGAATAATAGGGTCCGTTAGCAGGGGGCCAGGAGAACCGGTCATGTTCCCCAATGAGATTGTCAGGCCGGATATACCTTACAAACTTATTGATGAAACGAAGAGGGACCCGGTGTACGTGGCATCACTTTCTGATATTCACGTTGGTTCCAAGACTTTCAGGAAAGAAGACTTCAGAAGGATGGTTGACTGGATAAAGCGATCGGATGAAGAAGCTGAACACCTGAAATACCTGATCCTGAGCGGTGATGTTATAGATGGGATAGGTGTATATCCTGGCCAGGAAGAAGACCTCGAACTCATAAATCCGCTTGAGCAGTACCAGAAACTTGCAGAATACCTTGATGAAATTCCAGAGGATATTCAAGTCTTCGTAATGCCGGGCAACCATGACACCGTCCGGCTCGCAGAACCTCAACCTAACTTCACTGGAAAGATTGAAGAGATATTCCCTGAAAATGTGGTTATGCTTCCCAATCCATATACCCTTAAGCTTGAAGGAAAGAATATTCTCCTTTATCATGGAATGTCGCTGAATGATATGGTTGAGCTGGTCCCCGGGGCAAATTTTACTTCCATTGGGAAAGCCATAGAGGAAATGCTCAAGAGAAGGCATCTAGCTCCGAAATATGGAGGAAAGACTCCACTAATACCATCAGCAAACGATTATCATGTGATCGAGGATGTTCCTGACATATTCATAACTGGCCATATTCACTCTCATTATATTGGAAATTACAAGGGTGTGAGGTACGTGAATTCATCTACGTGGCAGTCCCAGACTGATTACCAGAAAATGATGAATTTTGCTCCCAATCCATCCATACTAACAATGTTTGATCTGCACTCAAAGTCAACTGTTCTCAAGAACTTTGAGAGGAAGTAGCATCAAACCTAGAAAGTTTTCTTTATAATTTCCTCAACTTCTTTCCTGAAAGTGTTCACGAGATCAGAAACTGCTTCATCCTTTATGCTAGTTGGGGCAGTTATCAACCCGATTTGGGCAGTAACCTTGGCCATCCTTGCTAGGGCATCATATTCCTTGAATTTGCTCTCCAGGAATTTTTCAAGAATTGACATTATCTCTGCCTTTATGGATTCATTCTGGTTGATCTTGCGCTTTATGTATTCTTTAACAAGATCCTTCATGATATCGTGTATTGCCTCAAAGTAAAGGTCTTCTGAGGGCATGGCCTTGAGAAAATTCTTGAGATATTTATCTACTTCATCTGGCACTTTTGATCAGTTTTTTGGCATAAATAAACCTTGGGATATGATTAATTCAACTTACAGTCATGCGTTCATCCTGTAACATTCAAATAAAAGCAACAGATATGGGAAAACTCACAATCCTTCATTACATAAAAGATGGATGAATGATCATTAGATTTCAGAGGTGCAATATTGAAGAGAAGTTCAAGGGACTGGAAGAAGCGCGGTAAGATGCGCTGGAAATGGAGAAAGAAGAGAATCCGAAGATTGAAGAGAGCAAGGAAGGCAAACAGGGAGTAATCCCATCTTTTCAACTCAGGGAGTTTGTGCTTTTTAGCTCCCTATAAATCCTACCTATTGTTTATTGTGGAGATTAGCCCTAGGTTCGTCTAACATATAGTTTCTACCGACAATAGTGTTCTGTTGAAATATTCGTAGATTTTGAAAACTTCAATGTAGAAACTGTTCCTGAAATAAACCGAACCAAAAGATTATGCCCACGGTTGAAGCCGCCCGGTGATTGAAATATCTATTTATATCCCAAGCACATTCTCAAGAGCCTGCCATCGGCTACAAGGGGATTAAATTACACTCGTGACCCAATTAAGTCATTTAAGTAATTTACTTCCTGACCGATTGTTGGAAAAAGGGGGACATGGGGTAATCAGGCATCCTGATGGGCTCCAGTCAGGTTATGATTAACTACGGGTCACCTGAATAAATGATGAGTGACTGGAACTATGAACCGGAAGAGACCCGCAGATCTGGGTTCAAATCCCAGTGTCCCCACTTATTTAGAACGGCTCCCGCGGGAATTTGTACCCAATCCATCATTTCTTCATCCCCACGAAAAAGCCTCTCGACAGCGGGAATTCCTTTTTCCGCTGCTTCTTTTGTAGAAAGATGTTCATAGATTGTAGTGGTCTCAATGCGGGCATGTCCCAACAGGATTTGTACCAACCTCAGATCGTTTGTTGTTCTGTACATATACGTTCCGTAGAAATGCCTGAACGAGTGGGCATGAATTTCCGGTATACCGATCTTCACTCCAACCTTCTTTATCATTGACCGAATGTACTCATAAGGCATCCTCCCCTGGTCAGTAGTCAAAAGTGCTCTCTGATCAGACTGCATTCTGTACTTTTCCACATATGTCCTGATATGTTCCTGTAACCCTGCAGGCAATGGTACATACCGGTCTTTCTCTCCCTTCTCAGATCTGACATAAAGGAAGCCGTCCTTGATATCCTCAAGGTTAACCTTGACGAGCTCTCCGACTCTTATACCAGTGAAGGAAAACAAATCAATGATCAGTTTGTTGCGGAGCCATATTTCCTTGTTATGGTGAGTATCGCAGTGCCTGGTGATCTTCTCCAGTTGTTCAAGCGTTGGAACAAAAGGATCAGGTGAAGGCTCTTTTTTCAACCTTGGAGTCCTCACAGGTTTTCCAAGGAAAGCAAACCAGTGTTCAAGGTCTATCATTTCTATTCTGATGGTTTTCTTCTTTATTCCGGCTCTCTGCCGTGCTTCTATGTAAGTGTACAGCTTTCTGATATCCGGGGTAAAAACATCCGTCTGCTTGGAAAACCATTTGATTCTCCTGACCCTCCTTTCGGCGGTCATCAGTGAATCACCCTTTCCAACTCTTTCCATATAGAAGTCATTCAATTTTGATTCGAAGTCGGAATTCAATTCCTGACCTCCTTCAGAACAACTTCAATTTTCTTTTTCACATTTGAATACATAAAATTCACGATATCCGTTATATTGGACTTCTTTCTGTCCCTGTCTATTATTATCTGTCCAGCTTTCATTTTCAATTTCTCCCTGTCTGCGTTTACATCAAGTTGATATCTTGGGCACTCGCACTGATAACACTGGCCTGTCAGAAGGTGCTCACCCTTGACATGTTCACATATGCAGGTCATTTTTTCACCTTCTCAAATCTGAATTGTGCAGGACCTTTTCAATTTTACAGCAGATCTAGTACACTATCAGTTTTACCGTAAAAGTTAACATTTGAAGTTAAAGCAGATTGATCCCACAGATGTTAAAAAAATTTGAATTGAGTTTGCGAAGATAAGGCTCGGTTGGCATTCACTTCCCAGTTAAGTATTTCGAGGGTTGTTGACCCATGAAGAAATATGCCTGTCTCCGTGATGTAAACAAAGATATTCTTGTACACAGCAACCAGAGTAGTAAAATTCCACCCTATCCCATGGGAAACGTTCCGATGTGTAGTCATCAAATGATATATGGTTCCGTTGGAAACTGTGGAGTTATATGGGAAGTGGGAACTGAAACCTATGTAGGAATTCAGGGCAATTTCGAGTTGAAA
>JAJZKL010000153.1 GCA_021804185.1 Thermoplasmata archaeon
TAAATATTACCACATAGAATAAGATGTTACCAAACAGTCCGAAAACCGATGGATCAGTTGAAAGCAGTATTCCTGCGAGAACTATCACGGTAGAACCTCTCTGGACGAAAGAAGAAACCAAAAGGGGGTCCTTTCCGAACCACTTGGTGGCTCCCTGTACGGAGAATACCTCAATGAATCTGATTGCGACCAGAATCGATAACCAATCGCCCCTGCCATCACTGGTGGGCAGTTAAAAAGACAAAGGAGAATAATGATCGAAAGAAAATTCAGAATGCATGCTTTATTTATCTATATCTAGCGGAAGCGGGAGGATACTTTCGCCGAGCGGACTAGGGTGGGGTGATTTACCAATGGTTGAACGGTCATGCACAAGGTTTATATCATTCAAGACCAAATGTTTATTACTCAAAACCCTGTAAGCAATTAGATGGGGCGATATAAAAACAAGGTTCGCATCGATGAGGTCACAGTCATCCTTGATCACAGAAGCGATCTGCTCCTAGATTGGCAAAAAAAGAAATATTTGCATTATGCCGTAGTGAAAAAATTTAGCCAGAAACTGAAGCGGCCCTTGAAATTTCGTCTTGCCATAATATACAAGTCACTGAAAGACCCCAAAAGGAATTACTACTACGCCGAAGTGATTGAGACAAGGGCATTTGATTCAGCCATGAGGGAACACCTTGAAACTGTTCTGCCCCTTAATGCAGACCAAGCCCTTTTCCAACTGGCTCTTGAACGGGAGCTGCAGAGGGTGCCCATTCGGATGCGGAAGGCAACCATGAGAGTCGCATTGGGAATGCGAAGAGACTATCTGGCAACTAGGCGGTTTGCCTGAAACAGGGCTTAAACAGGCTGGATTGCGATAGGTGGAAACATAAATGCAACGCTGAACGGGTTGGATTCAAAACCAGCAAATTGTTGTGAAAAGGCGGATGAATAGCGGAATGAGACCAATTGCATCATCACTTATCCATCAGGGTCATGAACTGGCTCGTGTCCATCTGGTGGATTTTCTGGTAGATGAGGGTGATCGTGGGATCGGAGTGCCCCGTCCACTGCTGGGCTATCTGCAGCGGTACCCCGTTCAGTGAGCATCTGACACCGAAGGTGTGGCGGAAGATGTGGGCGTGGAGCTGATGTTTCTCAGAAATCCTGATGCCTATAGCCTTTCCCACCCTCTTCAGGTACCAGTCCACGGACTGCCTCTTCATGGGGAAGAGATACTCCTTGGACCTGATGGGTAACCCCGCTTCCAGCAGGAACTAGAGGAACTGGGTTCGGAGGGTTGGGAGGAGGGGAATTGCCCTTACGGAGTCGTTCTTCTTCTTTTCTGTGTGGACGTAAATGTGGCCAAGGGGGCCATCGTCCAGGTGGAAGTCGATTGGACGGATTCCGTACTCTACCTTGAGGCGGGTATCGTACCAGTGAACAGCCTCCCCCACCCTCACACCCGTCTGCAGAAGGATCTGGAAAAGGAAGCGGTACCTCTTCACCACAAGTGCCCTCCCGGGATGGCCTTCTTCCAAATGCTTCCTTATCTGTGAATTCAGGTAATCCATTATTGCATCTACCTGATCATCGGTCAGATACTCGATGCCTATCTTTTCGGAGAGATTCTGGGTGATTCTTATTTTGTTCTCCCTTGGGATGGATGGAAGCATGTTTTGACAATTCATGGTCATTTAAGTATATATGCGTCGCCACAAACTTTCGGAATCTGGGGGAATGTTAAGTACGATGGTAGGAAATAAGCATAGTCAATTTGACAAAAGACCCGAAATTGTCAAAGGCAGCACAATTCTATTTTAATTTCAAAGATAAGACCACAGAGTGTGCCATATACCCAAAAGTTTGAAGAAAGGGATAATGGAAGTGGAGTAAGTAAGTAAAGACGTTGCTTTGAAAACCGTCGAGCTCTTTCGGGTAACAGGTGTTACTATACATA
Organism: Thermoplasmata archaeon; assembly: GCA_021804185.1. The sequence goes on from JAJZKL010000153.1 coordinate 1,952, forward strand.
GCGCAATAAGTAATTGTGCATATTTATACATTGGATATATATTATGAAATATGCAGAAACTCTACCTCAAGGACAGGGAAGTCATGATGGTAGCAATACAGAACGAAATTGTGCGTAATCCCTAAGCAAGATACAATCACCGCCTCCATGGAGTGTTGATGGTAGCAAACGGCATGAGCTGCTACGAGGTGGCAGGAATGCTTGGGCATTCCCCAAGAACGATAGAGAGCTGGGTTAACGATTTCAACGAAACTGGATTCTCAGCGCTGTACGACAAGGAGAGAACTGGAAGGCCTTCCACCATATCCAGCGAAGCAATGAAAAGAATTGCTACAGATCTGAGGAATAACCCCCACGATTCGGGGTACAAGCAGAACATGTGGGACGGAATGTTGCTTAGAAAACATCTCTCCGACCATTACAACATGGAGATAGGGGTGAGACAGTGCCAGAATATATTACACAAATTGGGATTCTGCCTCAGGAAACCAAGGCCAATGATAGCCAGGGGGGACGAGGAGGAGAATGGAAATTTTAAAGAAACTCGCTGAACTCATAGATTCAGGGGAGAGAGTTCTCTACCTTGGTGAGTGCCACTTCTACCAGCACGGAACAAGAATGAGGGTATGGATACCTCCTGAGGACATCAATCCCACAGTGCTGCAGGAACCGGGAAGGAAAGGTATATCCATCTTCGGTGCAATAAGCTTAAGTGACGACAGGCTCATCACAGGGATCACTGAAGGATACAACGCCTTCACATTCTTGGAATTCTTATCCATAGTCCATAAGAAATTCCCTGACAGCGTATTTGTACTGGATAACGCACTTTATCACCATGCGAGCATAGTTACTGACTACGCCTTCCTTAGCCAGATAGACCTGCTCTTCATGTCTCCGTATTCTCCTGAACTGAACCCAATAGAATTCATATGGAAGTCAATAAAGAGAATCATTTTAAAGTCATTTATCGATTCCAGGGAGAGCATGTGCCATCTGATAGAGAATGCCTTCCTCTCCCTTTCAAAATTAAAGAGTTATGCAAAATCATGGATATCGAGATTTCTCCCATTAGATGTCCAATCGGTTATCAATGGATAAATAGACATGTCAATAACTATAAATACTAATCAGATGGTCGATTGGTAACGCCGAGAGAAATAAACAGATCAGCTACAAGAATAGGAAACGTTAGGATTTCAGATATTGTGACGTAGCAGACGATGATTCGCACTTATTGAACTCATCACCACTCAGGAAAACAGAGAAAGTGATGGTCTGAGTTCAGTATAACAATCTTATGCGTGTATTTATTGTTTAAATAAAGATCAATAAACTTAAGCTCTTAATTGAGAAAACGAATAAAACAATGCATAAAACCCACCCATCACGTTTTCATCATTTATTATCTTCTTCCTTAAGTCCTTTGTAGACCATGGTGAATATATTGTCGACAAGATCTTTCTTCAGATTTTTGTTGTCATTTATCTTTTTGTAGAAAGCAAAATGTTCTGAAATGAATGAAAGCAGAACCTCATCGAACATGTGTCTGAAGGAGAGCTTGAAATTCTCCTCGCTGTTTATTCTGGCACTTGTCTTAAGATCCTCGTTGTTCTCTAGACTGTTCTTCAGCCTCATCAATATGACCTTGTCAGTTTCATTGAATTCTGTTCCATACCGATCATTCATCTCCTCTATGATTCTTGAAAGTGGTTCCTCATCCTCTTTTGGTGTCTTATATTCGAGGCTCTGCTTCGGTTCAAGGGATTTATCGGATTCTCTGAGCCTTATTTCTCCATGTGTTATGAGTTCTATACGGTACGAGTCAAGATCGACCTGCTTCAATATCTCAACAGGTAGTGATTCTCTCCTGACTGGCAGCTTCCTCAGCAGAATCTTTCCGAATGCATACATTTTCTCCAATTCAACATCCTTGAAACTAATTATCTGTGAAAGGAATGAATATGTTCTGTTGTAGTCCCTGAGAAGTTTTCTGAATTTGTCCTGTTCAGATACGTCAAGATCATCGAATCTAGTGACAACTTCATCTATGACAGGGAAGAGCTTTTCCTGCTTATTCCTTTTATCATAAAATATCTTCGCAAACGTTTCTATATCCTCATCTGAAAAGATGTGAAAGTCAGAAAGCTGCCTCTGGAAATCATAGAGTATGTTGGGATCCGTCCCATGCTCTAGTGTAGTGTGACCGTAATATGGTTCAAAAGCATGTTCAATGGTATCCGGATCATTAGCAAAGTCCAGCACTACTGGATCCTCCTTTCCCGCGCATATGCGATCTAATCTGCTCAGGGTCTGGACAGCAGCAACTCCTGCCATCTTCTTGTCCAGATACATGGCATATAGCAGGGGCTCATCAAAACCTGTCTGGAATTTGTTTGCAACGATAAGCATCCTGTAATCTGGTTTCCTGAATGCTGCAGCCGTCATGGCCTCACTCATGCCATTCATTCCGCCCTCCGTGTACTCCTGGCCGTCTGAGGGATCTCTGACGGTACCGGAAAAAGCAACAAGGGTTTTGAACTTGTATCCGTGTTTTCTGATGTATGAATCAAATGCAATCTTGAACTTTACTGCGTGCAACCGTGATCTGGTGACGACCATGGCCTTTGCCTGCCCCTTTCCTTCACGATGTTGGGAACAGAAATGTATAC
>JAJZKL010000154.1 GCA_021804185.1 Thermoplasmata archaeon
GCAGGCGAACCTGTGGATATGGTAAAGTGCAAAACCATTGATATGGAGGCTCCTGCAAATGCGGACATAATAATAGAGGGTCTAATTTCAACTGAATACATGGAACCTGGAAACGCCTTTGGTGAATATACCGGCTACATGGCCACAGATGTTTGGCTCAGGCCAGTTATTGACATAACCGCTGTCACCATGAGAAAGGACCCGATATTTGTGCATATTATGAGTCAGTTCCCGCCAAGTGAGAGCAGCAAGGTTAGGCAGGTCTCATCCGAGAATGTCTACCTGAAGTTTCTGAAGTTTGACGCAAAAGTTCCAGGTGTTCTTGATGTGGCATGGCATGAAATGAGCCAGGCCCAGTGGTGTGTGATCAAGATAAAAAAACAGAATAAGTCACATCCCTGGCAGGTTCTCAATATGGCTGCTGCCTATGATCTGAGATGGGGGAAGTTCTTCATAGTTGTAGATGAAGACATAGATATAAGATCCATGGATGCAGTAATATGGGCACTTGGATGGAGGGTACAGCCAGCTAGGGACATCAAGATATTCAGTGGAAAGATGCCAGGGCTCGATCCGTCCGCCTACAACCCTGGTGCAAGCCACGAGGAGAAGGAATTTCCAGGGGGCGTTGGCAGCTCCGGAATTCTGATAGATGCGACAATCAAATATCCCTATCCGCCCACATCACTTCCAAGGAAAGACTTCATGGAGAACGCTCTGAGAATTTGGAAGGAACTGAATCTTCCAGAATTAAATCTTGTTGACCCATGGTACGGATACGAGCTGGGCTACTGGCCAGATGAGTTCAGGAAAGATGCAGAGGATATTGTCAACGGGAATGTCTATAAGATAGGAGAGAGACTGGGCAAACTCAGGCAGAAAGTTTAACCTTCAATGGATCAGGATATGGTATGTCAGAACTTCTTGGAAACAAAATTCCTGATAATATTCTTTCCATTGTTTCTGCAGATACTGAGAGGAGGATCAATACGGCAGTGTTCCTCATAACCAAAGACATGGATAATTTTCCCAGAGCGGCGATGTTATCCCCCTATCAGATATGCTCAGTGTCTGATGGGGAATTCCTCTTTTCTGTATACTCCGGATCGAATACAGCAGGAAATCTGAAGACCAATGGCATTGCCCTTTTCATCTTTCAGGAAGGCGGGGGCGTAACATATGTTAGGTGCCGTTCCGCAGAAGTTAAAGGGCACAAATTAATAAATTCAAATTCGGAAGAGATTCTCTTTATCGCTTCCGATCTAGTGGTAACCAGAGACTTCTCGGAGAAGGCGAAGATAACATCAGTCACACTATTTGATGAATCATTTGTAATTGAAAACTACAGAAGGACTTTCATCCAGATCAGGGAAATTGCAAAGGGATGGAAAGGTTAGTCCACTCCCCACTCCCGCCTGTGCTTTGTCACAATACCAAGGAGTCCCAGAGCCCTTCCCGCTGTCAGATCAACCATCTTTGAGAAATCGTTAAGTTCAAAATAAAGCGGAGGAAGTGGAGGCATTATAATCCCGCCTGCCTCAGTGACCTGGAGCATGTTCCTGAGATGAATAAGGCTCAGTGGTGTCTCTCTTGTCAGCAGAACCAGTTTCCTCCTCTCTTTCAGGTGTACAGAAGCCGCCCTGGCTATCAGGTTGTTTTCAAATCCTGTCGCAATGCTGGAGAGTGTTTTCATGGAACATGGGGCAACAATCATTCCAGCAGTTTCAAAAGAACCGCTTGCAATTGGAGCTTCGAAATCATTTTCCCCATATGACCTGGTGGCAATTGCCTCCAGATCAGAGGGCTTTAGCTGTGTTTCAATTCTCAGCGTTGCCTCCGCTCCGGAGGATACAATGAGATGAGTCTCCAGATCAGTTATTTCTCTGCAAATCTGCAGCAGTCTTAAACCATAAACTGCACCGGTAGAACCGGTTACAGCGATGACAATCCTTCTCATCAGATCACTTTGTTCAATTACCGGTGCAATTGCGTTTAGGTAATTAATCATTTTCAGAATTTTCACCAGGAATGGAAACTCAAATGTAGATATTTGGAATATTCCCCAATGGAGTCCGGAAATTATACAATGGTAAACGGAGCAAGACTTTATTATGAGAAAAGTGGAACTGGAATTCCGGTTATTTTTCTTCACACGGCAGGCACGGATGGACGCGTATGGAAAGAATTTGTTTCACTATTACCTGAAGGGGTAACAGCAATAGTTCCGGATCTTCCCGGGCACGGGAAATCATGGCCGTGGAAGCAGTGGAGAAAGAGAAGGATTGATGTCAGGTACTACTCTCGTTCAGTACTGGAGATGATGGAAAGCACTGGAATTGATAAAGCCATTATTGTGGGCTGTTCAATAGGCGCCGATATAGTTCTTGATATCTGTTCCCAGCATCCAGAGAAGGTGATAAAGGGGCTGGTACTGGAAGGGGCAGCCAGGACCGATACCTTCGAGGTTGATACAATAATGAAGACAGAGACTGGGAATATCGAAAGGGCCTTTGACTTCTGTGGAACACTATCCTACAAAGAAAGCATAGAGAACCTGATATGGATTAGAAGCTCAAACAACCGGGATATATACATCAACGATCTTCTTGCTTGGAATTCATTTGATATTGCTCATGAAATTGATGGCTGCAAATCTGAAATTTATCTGATCAGGGGATCTGAAGATCCTGTTGTGACTGAAGAAATGCAGGCTGAAACGTCCAAGTTTCTGCCGAACAGCCATCTCATTACTCTGGAAGGGCTTGGGCACTACCCAATGCTTGAGCGCCCGGATATATGCTTAGATGCCTTAAAGGGCCTGCTTGTTGATGAAAAGCAGGCCTAAAGGATCGCCACAGGCCTTATGGGGGTGCCAGTGGTCCCCCTCATCTTCAGGGGAAGGGCAATAAAGAGAAATTCATATGTTCTGGTCTTTGCCAGTTCCTCAAGGAAGAGGTTCTCCATAATGTAAATACCAGATTTTGCAATGAGGTGAAGGTGGCCCGGCTGAATCACTCCCGAGTCACTGTCAACTTTTCCAGGCACGTCCCAGGCAAGATTGTCTGCTCCAACAGCGTAACATTTGTCGGAAAGAAATTTGCTGACTTCTCCAGATACTCCTGCAGCATTCCTGTATTTAGAAAAATCGTTCCAGTATTTTCCGTATCCTGTCCTTAACAGGATTACATCTTCTTTGCCAAAAGATACCCCCTCATGCTTGATCACACTCTGAAATTCCTTAAGGGTAACCTCATGGTTTTCAGGGAGTGGATCTCCAAGGAGTTCGGTACAATCAACAAGTACCCCTTTTCTGATTATTGGGGGTATCTCTGCTGAGTCATGTTTCTTAAAGCCCCATGGTGTTTCAACATCGCTGTTTATTGGGGTACCGTCAAACATCTTCATGTCATAAGCCTGGTGACAGAGGGCATCAAGATGAGTACCTGACTGGTCGGTCATCACAATCAACCCAGAAGAGCTGCTTCTCCTTTTTTCCTGTGAGGTAGAATAAGAGTTTTCATGCTGCCTGTACAGGAAATATTCCATGGCAGGTTTTACAGGATCAAAGGCGGGCATTCCAGGGAATCGGTCATGTTCAAGATCTATGACCTTAGCTCCCCCTGAAATCATATCTAGTATCTTCAATCCTGTTCTTTCTGGCATTTTCAATCCCTCCTTAGATCAGGGTTGAGTTCAAGCCTGGCTTCAGCTTTTATCTCAATTGCAGTATAATCAGTTCCCTCCTTTGCGACAACAGTATGTGATACGCCTCTCGGGATATGTATCATGGTTCCGGGTTTTAGATGATATTCACCGGTTTCCGTTGTCCAGGTGGCTTCCCCGGAAATGCAAATGATAACTTCATCATAATCCATGTTTCTGTGCCAGAAAGGCATGGGTTCTCTTCTCTTGGACAGTTCAACCCTTGTAGCATCTGATGTGAGAATCTTTAGAGTTGGCCCGGAGTTTTTAAGCATGTTTGGGGGAAGAAGCCCATTGGTGTCCACGTAAGATGTTCTGCGTTCAATAGTTTCCTTAATATTCCCCTGTTCTCTGTTAAAAGTAATGTCGACTCCCTCGGATGTCAGTTTTTCAACTATTTTGTCAACCATAGTAAACTAATGATAATTGGTTTACTTTAGATAAACATATCTGAAAATAACAATCTTAGTTCCATTTCCATAAAATAGTATTTATTATCAAGTAGAATAGACGAAGTGCATTAATAAATAAATTTTTGAATCCATTTAGTATATTTATATTTGTAAATAGGTTGCAAAAATATATTATAAAATCAAAAGTGTTATAGTAAAATGATTAATAATGTTCCATGAAAAATATAGATGTGCACTCACATTACCTTCCGGAATCAGTTATTAAGGAACTCAATGGAACAGTTTCAGAGGGAAAAAGTGAAGGGCTTTACAGAATAGAGGTTCTTAAAAAGGTTATTGCCCCTATGCCAGAGGGTTTTTTCAGGCATGCTTCCAGAATTAGAGAAATGAATGGCCTTGGAATAGATCATCAGGTTCTCTCACCGACACATCACCTGTTTTCCTATGATCTGCCATCTGATCAGGCACTCCGGGTATGCGTATTGCAGAACAACGGGATATCCGAA
>JAJZKL010000155.1 GCA_021804185.1 Thermoplasmata archaeon
AAGGAAATTCTGGAAGGGTGGTTTGCACCCAGCATCGATCACAAACTCCAGACACACATCAGGATCATTGAGAAGCTGAAGAGTATCCTTCCCGTATCCAGGACTATCATCGAGGTTGCCTCATTTGATACCCAGAAAATGAGAAATCCTGAGATCAGCGGAATAGAATACCAGCAGGGTGATCTCCAGGGATATGAGATCAGGGAATACCTACTGGAGAAGTTCCATAGAAAGTGCGTCTATTGCAGCAAGACCAATGTGCCGCTTGAAATAGAGCACCTCACACCTAAATCCAGGGGCGGATCAAACATGGTCTCCAATCTCGCAATCTCCTGCCATGAATGCAACCAGAAAAAAAACAACCTCACAGCCGAAGAATTTGGTTTTCCGGAAGTACGGGGGAAATCGCTGAAAACGTTGAAGGATACCGCCTTCATGAATATCGTGAGATGGAAGATCACACAACTCACAGGATCAGATTACACATTCGGACACATCACAAAGAAGACCCGCATTTCCATGGGCATGGAAAAGAGCCATGCGAACGACGCGTTTGTCATAGCCGGAGGGGCGAATCAGGTCAGAACGCCGCAGCACATGGTTACGCAGAGAAGAAGGAATAACCGTTCTCTTCAGACAAACAGGAAGGGATTCAAACCCTCCATAAGAAGAAAAAGATACTCGTTTCAGCCCGGTGACGTTGTTGCATTTAATCATTCCAGGTTCTTGGTGGTAGGAGTGCACAATTATGGAAAATATGTAATAATAAGAAAAGGCGATGAGAAGATGGATGCTAATGTAAAAAAAGTAAAGTTGGTAAAATATGGGAGAGGAATACAATTTGCACCCCAATTCCTCCCCACGCTTGCGCATGGGGTCTCCTTGGGGATAGTGAGATGACATACGCTGACACTGATTTCTTCTTGGCCCTGCTGAAACCAAATGATTGGCTCAGGGAAAATGCTAGAAGAATAATGAAAGAAGAGCAGAGTAAAATATACACTTCGGAGGCCACATACATTGAACTGATGCTCCTAGCTAAAAGATACGGACTTGATCCGGTACGAATTACAATTGATGTGATGGCAATATGCAACGAGAAAAATGGTGAGTATCAAGCAGCAGCCGAACTGATAACACAAGGTGTGGGGGTCTTTGATTCCTTTCATGCAGTGCACTCAAATGGGAAAATAATAAGCTCCGACAAAATTTACAGGAAAATAGGCCTTAAACAAATTGATTTGTCTGGTGAAAAACCAGATAAACAGTGAGTGCTTAGATTGCTTCGATCAAGTCTTCAAAAAATTTGTCCGCTGAACTTTATGTGAGATAATTTAAGATCAGGCAGGCAAAAAAAACCCCGTGAAATTGGGTTCAATCTGGTCACGGAGAATAGTTTGCTTGCCAAAGGAATGAGCCCAACAGACAGAAATTCGGGAGCTTAACCACATTGCAATGCCGCCTATCCCTTAACGGTGTACTGCAATAGGAGGTTCTCAGCAAGGAAGATTGAAAATGCAGCATGATTCCCCTTGTCTCCCTCTTCAATCGCCTTGTAATACCTTTCCTTTATGGAAGATTCAATGATTACCGGCGGCAGCCGGTTTCTGAGAAGAACCCAGTTAAGTATGAGTCTAGCTGTGCGTCCGTTTCCATCGGTGAATGGATGCATGTTCACCATTCTGTTGTGCAGATATGCTGCGAGTTCGACTGGATGCAAGCTTGCCTTTAACTGGCGGTATTCCAAGATTAGTTTTTTTACCAGAAGTGGGGCCTCTTCTGCCCTTGGCGGCAAATGATCCGAACCTGCAATCAAAACATCACCATCCCTGAAATCGCCCTGTATCCTGCAGAGTGTATTCTTTGTAACCTCGACCTGAATCTTCTTCAGGAATGAAATGGTAAGCCCTCCTCTATGGGTGTTGACATATTGCCATGCATCAGCCGAGTTCAACGCCTCTATCACGTCGTTCGCGCTCGCCCCTTCAGGGGTCACCTTGTCAACCAGCAGGAGGGCCGTCTGCCTGAGGCTCATTCTGCTTCCCTCAATGGCGTTAGTGTTGTAGGTATATCTGACCAAGAAGTCTTTCGGCTGGATTGATTCAGGGCTTTTGTTGTATATTATGCTGGTCGCCATCAAATCGTCTATTCTTTCCAAGGTAGATTTTGGAAGCCATTTAGATTGAAATTTTTCTGCCAATGCCTTTTTTTCGAGAGTCAACATATGGTTCCTGAGTACTTCATTTTTAGGAATGGCCCTTCCGAGGAAGATTCTGTATTTCTTAACTTCTGTAGGGCTTATTCTGACATTCTTGACTAGGTAGTAGTACTCATAATTTCCATGGCGTTGCTTTTCAATGAATGACATTGTATGACTACAATATCAGATTATATTATAAATGTAGTCATAATGTCTACACAATTGATTAGACTAACGAGTGTAGTCATAATAAGTTGCAAGGCAATGCTTATCAGAGTCCAACTGAAATACCCATCGAGACTTTTACAACAAAGGAAATTCTTATGAGAGCCACTGGAGGGTTTCGATCCCCCGACCTGCTGATTACAAATCAGCTGCTCTACCAGCTGAGCTACAGTGGCGGCCTTCTGTGATAGGAATTAAACAAATAAAGTTTTCATGCAATATGCCTGATACGCATAGTCTGATGATTGCAAAGATAAGCAGACATTCACATCTTTCTTTACAAATAAGTTATAAGGGTTGCTCTTTTATATGCCCTGAAGATGGAAAATGCAGATGTTTTGATGTCGATACCTCCATCAGGAAAGCTGGTTCTCAGAGTAATCAGGGAAAGAAAAATAGCCAGGTTGCAGGAACTTCGCCAGGAGACAATGCTCCCTCAGAGGACTCTGCTTTATGCAATAAAGATTCTCAGGGAACTCGGCCTCATTGAAACACAGGTATGCATGAACGATGCCAGGCGTAGATTTTACTGTGTTAAACTAAAATGAAAACTGTTCGGTTAAACAACAATAATTAATAATGCACAAAAATGTCTCTCCATGGATCAAGTCCATGGGCTGAAGCAGATTCTCGGCGCCAATCTTTTAACAAGCAGGGAACAGAAAATACCGTTCCAGACGGATGCATCATATTTTCAGGGGCAGGAACCTCTCGCAGTGGCACTGCCAGAGAATGTGAAACAGGTTCGTGAGGTCATAAAGTTCTGTCAGGAACATTCTATTCCCGTAGTTGTCAGGGGTGGAGGCACGGCGTTAACCGGTTCTTCGATTCCATTCAAGGATTTCATTGTGCTCAGTATGGCGAAGTTTGACAAAATAATCGAAGTGAAGCCTGAAGACAGGTACGCTATAGTCGAGCCAGGCGTTAAACTTGATGCACTGAATCAATATCTCGCAAACTTCGGGCATTTCTATCCTCCGGATCCAGCCAGCTCCATGGCTGCTTCTGTGGGTGGTTCTATCTCCACAAATGCCGGGGGCCTGAGAGCATCCCTGTACGGCACAACAAGAAATTGGGTTCTCGGCCTGGAGGTTGTGCTCCCGAACGGGGAGATAGTCAAGGTGGGGGGCAAAGTACTGAAGAGAACTGCCGGATATGACCTCACATCTATGTTTGTTGGAGCAGAGGGGACTCTCGGAGTAGTCACGAAGGCAATACTGAAAATCTGGCCATTGCCTGAATCCAAGGGAAGAATACTCGCTTACTATGATACCATAGATAAGGTGGGAAAAGCCATTTCAAAACTTAAGGGGAAAGGAATCACACCCTTAATCGCGGAATTCCTGGACAGAATCAGCATGGATTCACTCAGTAAAACGAGGGGACTTAAATTTCCGGATGAAGTGGATTACATGCTTATTGTGGATTTATCATCAACAAGGGAGAGCATAGACAGGGAACTTTCAGATGCTGCAGAAGTGCTCAAGGAATTTGGGCCTGTAAGTATAAAAATAACTACAGATCCTACAGAAATGGATCGGATATATGAGGCAAGAAAAGGTGCCTATTCCTCTCTTCTAAGCGAAAGAGAGAGCAACAGCGAAAGAGTGGTAATCGGAGACATAGTTGTTCCGGCTTCAGAGTTGTCCGCTGCACTGAAGGAAAGCGAGGAAAAGGTAAAGGAGCATCACCTCAAGGTTGCTCTATTCGGCCACATATCGGATGGAAACATACACGCCAACATATATGCGGACCTAGATAACAGGGAACACATGGAACGCATTGACAGATTCCAGATCGATTTCGGGAAAATTGCCATTAAACACGGAGGCAGTGTCTCAGCGGAACATGGTATAGGGATAGAGAAGAAGGAACTTCTGGAAATGGAGCTGGAGGAAACCGGCAGTCAGTACACGATGGAAATAATGAAGACTATCCGGAAGGCATTCGATCCCAACGGCATAATGAACAGAGGTAAGATGTTTGACTGAAAGTCTCCTGCAAAAGCTGGAAGCTGAGGTGGGGAAATGCATCAGCTGCGGTTTCTGCGAAAGTGTGTGTCCTACCTTATCCCCTTCAGGATATGATCTGTGGAAAGGAGCAAGAGGCCGGGTTCTCGTTGCGAAGGAACTTGCAAAGGATCTGCGATCAGGAAGCGACGGGATCCTTCACGTTTCAGA
>JAJZKL010000156.1 GCA_021804185.1 Thermoplasmata archaeon
GCAGGACCTCCAGGAACCGGCAAGAAGCGAGGGATGCAGGTTTATGATTCTGTCCCTAAACTGCTGAATTAAGGAGGAATCCAGTATCTTCAGGAATCCTGCCAGCACTATTAGATCGGGCTTGTATTCATTCAGTCGGTTCAAGACATCTTTAAAGAATTTTTCCGGTTCATTTCTTGAATATGGTATGTAAACACTGTCAATTCCCATGGTTCTTGATCTTTCAAGCACCCCTGCGTTTCTTCTTTCGCAGATCACTGCAGAGATCCTGCAGCCAAGTCTTCCATCAGCTACTGCATCTGCAATTGCCTGGAAGTTTGTGCCATTCCCGGAGGCAAACACGACAATGCTTTTCACACTTAATGAATGCAACTGACAATAAAAAATATGATCACGGGCAGCCTCTGAGGAAATAATATATAAAACAGGGTATCATGTTGAACCAAGCAGGTAGATAAATGTCAGAGATCTGGATTGAGAAATACAGGCCGCACAGTCTTTCAGACATAGTGGGGCAGGATGAAATAATAAGCAAACTGAAATCATTTGTTAAGGTAAGGGATCTTCCTCATCTCATATTCGCAGGACCTCCAGGAACCGGCAAGACATCTGCTGCAATGGCCCTTGCCATCGAGCTGTTTGGCGAGAACTGGAAGCAGAATTTTCTTGAACTCAACGCTTCAAACGAAAGGGGCATCAATGTAATAAGGGAAAACGTGAAAGATTTCGCAAGGATCATGGCCTCAAATGACCTGGGGATAAAGATAATATTCCTGGACGAGGCCGATCAGTTAACGCCGGAAGCGCAGGCGGCATTGAGAAGGACCATGGAAATGTACTCATCCACAACGAGATTCATATTCTCATGCAACTACTCATCCCAGATTATACCGCCAATACAGTCCAGGACAGTTGTAATGAGATTCAAGCCACTGAAGCCTGAAGAGATGAAGAAGAGGCTGCAGTATATTGCAGAGAAAGAGAATTTCAAGATTGACAATGCATCCATAGAGGCAATAACGGAGATATCCGAGGGTGATATGAGGAAGGCCCTGAACATAATCCAGGCTATAGAGACCTCTGGAGATGTAAGTCCCGCAAGAATCTACGAAATAACCGGGATGGCGAACCAGGAAGAGTTCAAGCAGCTCCTGACAAGTGCGGTTGCGGGAGTCTTTGAAAAAGCAAAGGAGATACTGGACAGGATGCTGATTGAGGAGGGCATGTCCGGTATGGATATAATCAGGGGAATGCACAGTGCAACCCGCAGGGAATCAATGATCCCCCCATTACAGAGAATGGGCATACTCATGGCACTGGGTGAAACCGAATTCAGGATAGTGGAAGGTGCAAGCGACAACATCCAGCTGGATGCACTTCTTGCAAAACTTGTTCATGTGGGCAGAGAGATTAACTAGTAAAAATCGTCCAGGCTTGAAAACTTTTTTTCTTCTTTTATGGGTGGGGGTTCATTCTTTGCCTCAACCTTGGAATTTTCTGATTCGAAACGGTTGATATTTTTACGCATGGCATTCTCTTTTCTAAGGCTGGAATAGTAATATGCGCTGTCCCTGCTGTCCTTGTATATGAGTATTATGACCTTTCCTGAATGGTGCCTACCTGTTCTTCCTCTTCGCTGGATAGTCCTGATTTCAGACGGGACAGGCTCATAGAATATGACGAGATCAGTGGATGGGATATCAAGACCCTCCTCGGCGACGCTTGTTGCGACCAGAACGTTGTATTCTCCTTCCCTGAATCCATGGATAATTTCTTCCTGCTTCTTCTGGTTTATTCCCTCATCCTCTCCCTTTGAACTCTGCCCAACAAACCTGACGGGTTTCGCAAGGATTGATTTTTCTTTGAGGAATCTGGTCAGTATAACGGCAGTTTTCCTGAAATGGGTGAAGACGATGATACGCGAATTGGGATTTTCGGACAGTGAACTGTTGCAAAGATCAAGGATAGCATCCATTTTGGGGTTCGAATGTTCTTTCTCTGCAGACTTCTGGAGTTCATCCATAAGCTGCCCGAATGCAGGGGACTTCTTTATCATGGCTGCCGTGCGCCTGAGCGTCTTCTCTTCACTGGACATTATGCCATTTATGTAGTCCATGGCAATTTCAGTTCCCTGGCTCTCTAGGTATTCAATAGCATAATCCATTCTTATTGCTCCAGAAAGATAAGGGATAAGGCCGAACAGGTTATTCTCGCCTTCCCTGGCCCTTCGCACAAGTTCTGGTATCTTGGAAGCCATAGTCCTCCTGTTAATGGGCTCATTCTTGAACACTCCACTTTCCCTGATTTTTTTAAGTATTTCAGAATATATCTCTACCATGAAAGGTCTCGCTGCCTTAACTGAAGCTGGGAGTTCCAGGATTTTTGCATCTATCCTGACGGGATTCACGTATTTCTGGACATCACTGTCATTTTCGCTCTTGATTATGACATTCTCAATTGAAAGGTTCTCAGTTACCTCATCCAGCCTTTCCATCTTGCTTCCCGGGCTCGCCGTGAGGCCCAGTATGAGTCTTTTTTTGTACTGTACGAATTCCCTTGCTATGTCAACATAAGCGTAGTTGCCAGAAGCCCTGTGTGCCTCGTCAAAAATGACAAGGCCATACTTGGAAAAGTCAATCATGCCAGATCTCATATCATTTACAACAACCTGAGGTGTTGAAATAATAACCTTTGAAACCGACCAGTCAAGCATCCTGTCCTGGTTGTCCACTTCTCCTGTGAATTTTGCAATCACAGGTGCATCTATGCCAAGGAGTTTCTTCAGTGTTTCATAGTGCTGGGAAACCAGTGGTTTTGTTGGGGCGAGGAAAAGGACCTTCTCATCCCTTTCATTTATTACAAAATTGGCCACCATTGCGGCGATTACCGTTTTACCCATGCCGGTGGGAAGTACAACCAGAGTGTTTTCCTTTATTGCTTTTCTGAATACGTTAATCTGGTACTCTCTGGGTTCAATCTTTCCTCCAAGGGTTTCATCCATGATAACCACTTAGGATGCAATGTAAATATAAAAGTATATTATTCCCATTGACAACCAGTAGTTACAACTGAATGCCACTTTTTCAGGGGCCGGTAGATCAGCGGTAGATCGCCTGCTTCGCAAGCAGGAGGCCTCGGGTTCAAATCCCGACCGGTCCATTCTGTTTTTTTCTGGTTCTGCATGCAAAAGGAATGCTGGATTTTTCCTTCTGATTTTTAGGCAGGAGGTCATGAAGGTTGAAAGATTAAGTCCATAAGCTCTGGCACTGTCTGCAAGTTCACTGTCGATGAACAAATTTATCGTCTTTTTTATGTCATTATGTGCATAAATACATACTGAAATACATGAAATTCATGGTTTTATTTATCAGCATGAATTTTAATTCCCTCTGATTATGTGTAAGTAGATGGCCGAACTTGTATACCTATAAAAACGTGATCTGTTTTGTCTGTTTTATGAGAATTTTAGTTCATACAGCACTTTTTGATCCCAGAAAGTAGAGGATTGTTGTAAATTCTCTCATGATCTATGATCTAGATTCTGATCTTTTATTTATACAAAATTCGAGATACTATTAAGAGAAACCTGCAGGAAAAAACCTTATACATTCGCTATGCATTGTTATATGATGAAGTATACTGTTATATTTGAAAGGGATGAGGCGGGATTCTATGTTGTTAGTGTCCCTGCACTACCAGGATGTTTCACCCAGGGTAAAACGAAAAGTGAAGCTCTTGAGAATGCCAGGGAAGCCATAGAATCATATATAGGTTCCCTTAAAAAGCATAATGAACCCATTCCTGAAGATGTTGGAGAGGAAGTAATACTAAATGCCTAAACTTCCGGTATTGTCCGGGAATGATGTAATAAAAGCTCTTTCCAGGATAGGTTATAATTTCGATCATCAAACAGGAAGTCACATTACTCTTGTAAACCCATCCGGAAAGAAGATTACGGTTTCAAATCACAGAGAGCTGGGCCCTGGACTTTTAAGGGCAATAATCAAACAGGCGGGCTTGAGCATAGAAGAATTTCTGAAACTTCTCTAATCCCGTTCTATGTATTATCCTGTTTCCAGCTTCTTATCCTCACATTGGCCATTATCAACCCTTTCCTTATGGTGTTTGGCGAAGATTTAGCCGCCTTAGTAGGACTCTATTATCCCGAAATATCCAATATAGATGGCACAGGTCCATATTTTGAGCCGAGAAAGATTGTACCCTGTGGATGTAGAGATAATGACGAGCACCTTTTAGAAGTATCAGAGAAACTTCGACTAGTGATTCCAGCTAGCAACGCCATTGCAGATGGAGTGATAGAAAGTGGCAAACGCATCGAGAGTGCGCTAATAGAATCTGGAGCACGCCCTATTGGCTTCATATTGATCTTGATGTTCTGGATCCCAGTGTGATGCCTGCTGTTGATAGCCCTGATGAAGGAGGCTTTGAAGGTGAGCATCTTGCTGAATTGATTAACTTTTTGGCACCTGGCGCTATTTGTGCTGATGTCACTATCTTTAATCCGGATCTCGACCCGGATGGAAAATATGCTATTTATGTAGTCAAAATTATTTCTGAAGGATTGAGGTACCTCGGC
>JAJZKL010000157.1 GCA_021804185.1 Thermoplasmata archaeon
GAGCATCCGGATTGCCATTGAATGCAGGATTTATAACGTAATCTCCGAAATTATACATGTAGCCAAGAAGGCCACCAAAGAATGCTCCTATGATGAATGCAGGGATTATGCGGACCAGGAGATCTTCAATACTCTTTCCAGGAGGCGTGAAGAATTCCACTATTGCCCATACTATTGCACCCATCAGAACCGCTGGAGCAACTATTCCCTGTGTCAGTACGACAGTATGATGCATTACGACAAATTGCGGTTTTGACAGCAGAGATATTAGCAGCAGAAACGTACCAAACAGTGATACGATTACTGCCCCAAAAGACCAGTTGGGGTTATTCCATTTTGGCGTGACTTTTCCTTTTCCATTCGCTTTAGAACCTTTATTTCCTTTATTTCCTTTATTTCCTTTTGAAGACATTTCTTCCTCCATATATGGGAGCCACGGAGGAAGCAGAAAACCGACCAGCTTAACGGAATGGCTTCCGCTTCTCCGTTAAGCTTGTATGTGATAAGATTTCGTTGTTTATATAGAGTTTAGGTCAAGTCAAAAAATAATCCATTGGGATATTCCCAATGGAAAGTTCTGGAATCGGTTCACAAAATAAAAATTGGTTTCGATTGACATTGTGTTCACACTAACAGTCTTTATTTCACGTGGATTATTTGTTCACACAATCTACCTTGATTTCATTTAAATTCTTGTTCACACTATGATTTTTGGTTTCATTATCCGGATTGTTCACACCCATAATTTTGGTTTCACTTTTTCATTTGTTCACACTTTTCAAATTGGTTATTGAGTATCTACAAGATCAACGTCTGCTTCATCATCTTTTCCATGCCTGGTTTCTGGCAGTGAGGGAAGTACATCCCTGTGGGATTTACACCAGCTCACAATATTGTTGAATGACGCAATCCTCAGCTTCTGTACATCGTAGTATGATCCAACGATCTGCTTCATGGAATATCTCTGGTCATCCTGTATGGGAGCTATGCTTCCCTTTGGCGGCAGAACCGTTTTGTCATCCAGCTTTAATGGGAAAAGGGTATGTCCCTGCAATGTTTCCTGGTATGGCGTGACCTCGAATCCCAATCCATTCATCCAGTTGACATGGAGATCTATGAGAAACCTGGACGATACTTTACGAATTGCTGTTAATCTTGCGTGGAGAACATGTCCCTTCTCATCCTCAGGGTATTTCGCCAGTGCCTCTGCTTTCCATTCCACATAGGGTTTCCTGTAGAATGATTTCTCTGTGGACTGTTTCTCAAAAGAATTTGATATCTTGAACATCGTTGTTTTGAGTGTGCTGTTGATCATCAGGACATATCCTGCCTTACGTCTTGGTGCTGTATTGAATTCCTCTATTTTGGTTATGTTTGCACCGCAGGGTTCTCTCTTATCCCCAAAGGACTCACCTTCATCCGTTGTGACCATTACATTGCATTTTCCGGTCTTCGGGACTGCTGCATAAATGATCTTGTGCTTTCTGGCACATTCAGCCTCATAATGTCGTCCTGTGAGACCAGCAAAAGCAGTCAGAGATGAAGGTCTTGGGAATCTCTCCGGTGGATCAATCATGGAGATGAGATTGGCTGCGAACATAGGTCCAATTCCCTGGATATGCTGTAGGTACTTCGTATAGATGTCATACTGCCCTATGATCCCGTGCACCTGTTTCTCGATGTGTTCTTCCACTCCCTTGAGTAATTTGTTGTAGTCGACGAGCTCCTTTAATGGTTTTGGCACAGAGATTACTCCCTTGATCATTCCACTTGCATATCTGCTGAACAATTTCGTTTCCTTTTCTTCCTGTTTCTGTTTTTCTGTTTTTATTTTTTCCATATTTATTCACCTTTTTACTAATTTATCTCTTCCATCTGTAGTACGATTTTTTCCTGCTTGCACCTCTGGTCCATTTTTCAAGATATCCCATCCTGTGTAGCTCCAGGAGAATTTTAGATAGCCTTTGCGATGATATGTGAAAAGACCTGGAAAGCCTTGAAGAACTGAATACTAAGTTTTTGTGTTCCTGAAGAAATACCAGAAGATGCTCCCAGTCCTGTGGGATCTTGAGTTCCTCTATTCCTGACTCTATATTGCATCACCACCCACAGATGCCATCAATGCAGCCTGCCGACTAAGTAAGAGATTAAATAACCAAGTCAATCCGAATCCATCTTTCAATTTCAATGGTTTTGGTTCTGCGGGAAAAGCATAAAATCTCCATTCTTTCCTTGCGAATCTCACAACATAGTAGACCTCAAGCCAGGGGAACTTTTCCTGCTTCTCCCTGAGAGATTTCCACTGCTGCTCTCCCTTTCCTGAATGTGATCTAAACGAGAACGACTGCTCCTTGGGGTCTTTGATCTCTATTATGACATTTGGAGGGACGATGATATCGCCTGGTCTTGATGGAGAACCATGTTCGGCCTCTATTCCGTATCCGAGGAGCATTTTTAGAAGGATTCCTTCTGCAGCGGTTCCCTTGGATGTCATTTCAGTGCCTCCTCCAGTCTGGACTGGGTGATTGGAGTGTTTGAAAACTTCAGTACTAATGTTTTAGGCATCTGCCTTATTTTTCTGTACCAGCTGCCGTTTACCATGCCATTAAGAGTGACATCCTTCCTCAGCAAATTATCAGGGATCAGTTGCCCCGCTATAACTTCAACATCCGCCAGATAAACATAACAAATAAACCGTCCATTCTGTCCCCATTTCTGCTCCATTGCCGTGAATTTACATCCAATCATACCTCTGTAATAAGTTTCTTTTTCTTCGTTCCATGACCTTATTGTCGTCCATTCCGGTTCAGCCAATTTATCCCAAATGTGTGAAAATCTTATGCGTGGATTCATTCACTCACCGCCTTTTCAAGATCATCATTAAGCTTGTTCAGCTTCGCAATCATATACTGGATTCTTTCTTTCATCGAGTTGTATTCTTCCTCTGCTTTCGTGTTATTCTGGATCATTTTTACGATCTTGCCTATGTTTCCCAGTTCCCAGATGGATGTTATATCTATTCCACTGTTTGCCTTGAACTCTCCAAAAACCGTTTTATAATTATCCAACTGTCGCTGTAAGCTTTTGGTTTCGTATGCTGTCTCAATTGACCTTTTACCGGCGTTGTATCCATCATTATATCCCTCTTTCCGTGCCTTGGATATAGCCGATGATTCTGGTCTCAGAATTCTCCCTATTAGTGTCTTGAGAAACATAAAATCATACTTCGATGGAAGAAGTGTTGGATCACGAATCAACTTCACCTTGTCCCCACTGAACTCATATATGCCCCATCCTGAGGGTACTTCCCCATTCTGCCATATTCCTGGCGGAGAAGCGAGGTAGTAGTAATCGCAGAAATAGAAGGCATCGGCCTTCATTGCTGTCCGCATCTCTTTCAGCCAGTCTGTGCGGGAGACCTTGATCTCTATGCCATGGACTCCTGGACGAGATCGTACAAGGCTCACCGCCATGAAGTCGATTCTACGACCTGTACGGAACTCATCAAATTCCTCGATCTTCAGGTACTGGTCTGCCCTATATTTTGAATGAAGAGCATTTCTCACGTCCTCTGACGTCACTTGTTTATTTTCTCCTATTAAAGAGGTTTGCATTATTTCACCTCCATATACGCTTTAAGCCGATTCCTCTTAGTCCCCAGATCATGACCATCCCACTTGCCTTCATAAATAGGCCAATCACCAATCATTTCCTTCTTTGGGATATGCCAAGAAACCTGACCTGTTGGGAGATCGATATACAGGATTGGCCATTCAGGATCGGGTTTTATCCCTACCTTATAACCAAGTTCGTGAGACAATCTAGCCAACACCTGAACCACCAGATTCCTATCCAGGTAAGCTTCATCCGGAGTGGATTCATTTTTAATTTCAGAAGAACTAGTTAGTATGGAGGCGTCAGGTGTGGATTCATTTTTAGTTTGGTTTCTGTATTTTGTGCAGCTGCAAAGGAAACAGAATTTCCCATTGAACTCGTGCTCAGCCTTGATATGTCCGCATTCACAGGTCATTACAGGGCCTCCTTTCCTCTTTTTGTTTCAGACAAAACATACCCCTCCACATTCCTCATCCTCTTCGATAAAGTTATCAAGGTCCAACCCCATTCTTGCACCAACCCGTCTCAACGGGACTTTGAAATTTGAGATCAGGAAGTCCGGGAACCTGCTTCCGTTCTCTTCCATCGTGACTGCCCTGTTCCACAGGTCAGGATGGCTGTGCCGCATTTCCTTCCATTGTTTTGTCCTCTGGAATGGACAGTAAAAGCATCCAGATTTCGGGGGAATTGGCCATCCCGCTTCCTTAATAATTTTAATGCATCCTTCTCTTGTTATCTTCCTTTCCACAAGCGTGTATTCCTGAACATATGAATCCCATCTTGATTGATTCATTCGGTGTGCTTCGTCCCATGCGATGCCGATTATTGCATGGATTTCCTCACCATGATAACGCTCCAGGTATTTGCGAATAGGTTTTAGTTTGAATTTATCCGTGCAGAATCTGAGCATCCTTGATGGAATTATCTTCCATCTCAGACATGCTTCCTCAAGTGA
>JAJZKL010000158.1 GCA_021804185.1 Thermoplasmata archaeon
TCGATCTTCTTAACCACAATTCCCTGAATTGATGATAAAGTAGTTAGATTAAACCCTTGAAAGTTGTATTCAGCGTATTCTGAGAAATAAATGCATCTCTTTTCGTTTGTTTCGTTATCTGTCCAAACGTTTAACCAGCATTTAACAAACGTTGTGAATATCATATCATTAAATGCGATGGAAGCGGTGATGTTTTGGTCACAAGTATTGTATTTGCTTACATTTACTGAAACGTTTCTTCCCATAGCTCTTCCATACCCTAAAGTTTCGTCTGATTCCGAATTTAAACGTATCTCAATATCACTGAAATTTTCTATAATTCCACTCAGAATATTGTCTATGTTGAAATGAACCGGCTCGTCATCGTCAGAATGATAGAAATCTCTATTGCCGGGAATTGAAAATATATAGGGGGGATCCAGTCCCAACTTTTCTCCAGAATCGAATCTGAGAAAAACTTCTCTGGCCCCACCATAATAACCAAAAGAGGGCCATACACGGGGCAATTCGGCCTCAGTAATATTTGATGGGTCGTTTAAACCGTTCTGCACGTTATCTAGGAGTTCTAATTTTCCCTGGCTATAGAGGTCAATAATGTCTTTCTGTGATAGTGAGTATCTGAAATTTGGAGCATAAGTTATTGATAACTTGTATTGTGCCAGATAGTTTCTAGATACAGAAAAGGGAGTAACATAAGCTCCATTTCTTCCATTGTGCTTTGGGTTAGAAGTGGTTCCAAGCTTAAAATTTATTGTGTCTGGTCTCGCAAATAGTTCCGTCTTACTATCGAATGAATATTTATAGAAATTTATCAACAATTAACACCTTTCCGTTAAATACTCTTTCAAAACCAATTTGAACATCTTACCATGATTCCTGTATCTCAGGTGCAATAATTCATGAATTATGGCCTCTCTTCGAAAATTTTCATCCAGGAATAATACAGAGCTGTCAAACGTGATAACTTTATTGGGGGAGCAACTTCCAACTTTGTATTTCATCTTTCTAACACGAATCTGTCTAGGCCTTGCGTGAACTTCATCGGAAATCGCCCATACCTCTCTCTTGAATTCTTCCTTACTTACCATTTCCATTCGCCTTGAGTCTGTCAATTATCTCCTTGGCAATCTCCGTGTTTTTCTGGATCATAGAAATATCTGCGTTCTTTGTATGCCCGAAAAGCGTCTTGTTCAACTCCAGTCTGATATCCCTCTCCTGCCTTGGATTGGTGCGCCACTTTGAATATTTTGTAAACACTGAAGCCATTTCGGTTGCAATCTTCTCCGGTTCTTTTATCATTTTGTTTTTCAGGAACCAGTAAAGTGAGAAGATATCCGGGGACATCCTGAGTGAATTCTGTTCCCTATTTGCTTCGTTCATTTCCAGAATCAGCGATTCAAGCTCCTTTGCTGTATTTTCTGATGATTCCTGTCCCTGGCTGTATACCTGTGCTATCTGCTCTGCCCTTTCCCCAATGGATATCAGGTATGGCTGCTTCAGCTTGTTCTGAGTGACTTCATTCAGTATGCTGTTTATCATGCTGAGAATTCTTTCCCTGTCCGTTTTCTGATCTGTTCTTATTCTGCCTAAGGTCTCGTCATTGATGTTGTAAGTACTTTTTGGAGGCTCGAACCCGTCTATTGATGTGTTTTCTCTGACAAGCTGGGCGGTCTTTTCGGACAGGTCAAGATCGGGTCTCTGCCTGTTCTCGTAGTACATCCTTAGAATATTGTATATTCTGGCAAATTTCTCAAAGTTATCCAGGTGTGGCCTCATGAATTCATCCGGTGAGATGATGTTGTACATGTCCTCTATCTCTCTCCACCTCGCATAGTATTTCTGCCTGGCATTCTCATCCTTGAATGTTTCCAGCAGTTCGCTGACCACCCTGTCCGGTTTGCTCTCGCTGAGGGTATCAAGATACTCGGATTTCATTGCGCTGATCTTTTCCGCGAAACTCTTCTTCAGGATCTCAATATCCTGGACAACACCCTCTATATCAGACAGATCCTTTGAATCGAACTCAAGCGCGTCCTTAAGCCTCCTGAACACGCCTACAGAATCAATTATCAGGCCTGCAGGTTTGACTCTGCCTTTGGATTCGTATGGCCTGTTTATCCTGGCGATTGCCTGCAGCAGGACATGATCTCTCATGGGCTTGTCCAGGTACATGCAGTAGAGGATTGGCGCATCGAAACCTGTCAGGAGCTTTTCCGTAACGATAAGAATCTTCGGTTCCTCTTCTGGATTCCTGAACGCCTTCCTTATCTCCTTTTCCTGTTCCTCGGTAGTGTGGTAGCTTCTCAGATCCTCCTTGTCGTTATGGCCGGAACTGATTATCACTCTGGAGTAAGATGGAGGCAGGTACTGATCAAGGATATCCTTGTACATAACACAGGCTTCTCTGTCCACTGCAACAAGAAAGGCTTTGTAGCCAAGTGGTTCAACATTCTTCCTGAAATGCTCAGACACGTACTGGGCAATGTTTTTCATCCTGCCCTGGTTCTTCATCATGTTGCGGAGAGTAACCTGCTTCTCCATTATCATGTTGAGTGTTTCTATGTCCGAGACGCCCGCAAGCTCAGCGTTCTTGAGAAAACTCTTCTCAAGGGTTTCCCTATCCACAAGCATCCAGTTTGGCGCCAGGGAATAATTCAGGGGGAGGGTTGTACCTTCACTTATGGATTGCTTAATGCCGTATTTATCAAGATATCCCTCAGGATCATCCCTTCCGAACATGAGGAAAGTGTCATTCTTCCCGGATGCCCTTGACACAGGTGTTCCGGTGAAGCCTATGAATGTGGCATTTGGGACCGCCCCCATGAGGAAGTTTCCCAGCTTCCCGCCAGTGCTTCTGTGTGCCTCGTCGACAAATACGTAGATTTCAGTGCTGAGGTTTATCTTCTCGGGCATTCCCTCAAATTTCTGTATTGTTGACACGATGATAGTTGATGTTTTAGATTTCAGTAGTGCACGGAGATCCTTCCTGTTCTCTGTCACATGAACATTCTCAAGTCCAAGTGCTGAAAAGTTGCTGAAAAGCTGGCTTTCAAGCTCATTCCTGTCCACCAGCAGTAAGATGATTGGCCTTTTGATTAAGCGATTTTCCATGATCTTCTTCGCGGCAACTATCATGGTATATGTTTTTCCGGATCCCTGAGTGTGCCATATCAATCCCCTACTTTTGGGTGAAAGGCTGCGATCAAGCACCTTCTCCGTTGCTCTGGCCTGGTGAGGTCTCAGTACTGCCTTCTTTAGCTCGTCGTCCTGCCTTGCAAACAAAATGTAATCGCGGATGAAATTCATAACCGTCTCAAGCTTGAAGAATGATTTCACCTGTTCCTCAAGTTTGTGATCATTCTCCAGCCTCCAGGAGAAGATGCTCTTGCTGGAAAAATTCCAGGTAGGGCCATAAAGGAAATCTGTGATATTTGTGACCTGGTATGCCTGTGGTATGACCATCATCTCAGGTGTTTCCTCATGGTACCGGCGTATCTGGTTCAAGGCATCACTAATACCATCAAGGCGGTAAGGTGCCTTGGCTTCCAGTATGAAGACAGGAATGCCATTGACAAAGAATACAACATCAGGCCTGTTTGTCTTGACGCCGTTGGTGAAGGTCATCTCGTCGGTTACGTGGAATTGGTTCCTTTCCAGTTTATCAAAGTCGATGAGCTTTACATTCCGGTCCCTTCTTTCCTCGGAAATAAACACTGTCCCTTTCCCAATTATGTGTTCCCAGGCTTTCTCATTGCCTTCAATGTCGGCAGTTATACTGCTCTCAAGTCTCTTTACAATGATGTTTGCAGTTTCCAGGTCAGCAAAATCTGAATTAAGCCTTATGACCTGGGATGAGAATATCTGCTTGAGTATAAGGCCGGTTTCGCCACCCCTCATCCTGACAACATCGTCAGGACTCAGATATGACCAGCCTATCTGCGTTGCATATTCCATTATCGGCTTCTGGACGCTTGACCTCTCAGTCGCGAACGCAGGCATCAGTTCTCGCTGTCCTGAGAATAGGCTTTAACTCTTACCTGTCCTGTGAGAAGAACCTGCATCAGGCCCTTCTTGAGCCTTCCCACCGCTTCTTTCTTCTTGTTCAATAATTCTATTTTTCTGTCTGCTGTGGTGAGGATTTCGGCGATTTTTTGCTGTTCTTGGGGAGGAGGGAGTGGAAAACTGTATGTTTCCAGTTCTGTTCTTTGCAAACTAGGAATAGTTGTTTTTGCATTATCTCCCAAAAGTCTGTGCAGAGTCATATATTCAAACAAATATTTTTGATTTATAGGGGCTTTGTATTGAAGATAAAACGTGGTATCAGAAGGCCAACTGGGTCCATCAAGATAAGTTAATCCTCCAGCACTTCCCTTACGGCCAATGACTATTGTCGGAAGCTCTACCAATGGATTTAATACATAGTTAAAAACTCCATTTGAACCTACAAGTGGAATATTTCCTTTAGTCTTAGGGTTACTTCCACCATATTTTACATCTGCTATTTCTTTAAGGTTTTTTATTCCCCACTCCTCCGGTATCTCCC
>JAJZKL010000159.1 GCA_021804185.1 Thermoplasmata archaeon
TTTCCGAAAATATGCACAATTACACCCATTAATAAACCTAAATAGGAATGGACCGGTCGGGATTTGAACCCGAGGCCTCCTGCTTGCGAAGCAGGCGATCTACCGCTGATCTACCGGCCCTTTTAATTCTGCGCTTTCTACCAATTGCTTATATAACTAGGTGATATTTTACTCCATGTCTGATGAGTCCAAGGCTGAATCAATCAAGCCCAGGGAATATCAGATAAACCTCTTTAATGTTGCCAGAAGAAGAAACAGCCTTATTGTCCTTCCAACAGGACTTGGTAAGACACTGATAGCAGCTATGGTGGCGGAGGATATCATAAAGAGAGGAGGCAAGGTACTCTTCATGGCCCCTACCAAACCATTAGTGTCTCAGCACCTGGAGACATTCAGCAAATTTCTGAATCTCAGTCCTCCGGACATTTTTTCATTCACAGGGGAAATAGATTCAATGGACAGAAGATTCTACTGGACCAGAAGTCGCGTGATTGTGTCAACTCCCCAGGTCGTATGGAATGATATGAAACGCGGAGATCTTGACATATCCAGTTACGGCCTTCTGATCTTCGACGAGGCACACAGGGCAACTGGCAACTATTCTTATGCACTGATATCCAGAAAGTTTCTGGAGACAAGGAGCCGCCTCATAATGGCAATGACAGCAAGCCCCGGTGGTTCAAGGGAAAAGCTCGATGAAATAAGGGAAAATCTCGGAATAGAAGAGGTTCTCATCAAATCAGAATCCGATCCTGATGTTGCGCCTTACGTTGGTGGAATTACTGTAAAAACCATAACCCTTGATCTGCCTCCAGAGCTAAAGGATATAGGTGGTATTCTCAAGTCAATCATGGACCCGATTCAGGAGAAGCTGAGAAAGGCCGGTATAATACGTTATAACAGGGCATCCAGGAAGGAACTGGCATCAAAGGTTCCGCAACTTGTGGAAAGAGCCAAAGCAGGAAACCCTGCACTCTTCAGCCTTATCCCATATGTCACAGCACTCATAAGGCTGGACTACGTCATGGAATATATAGAGTCACAGGGGGCTTCAGTTGCATATCAGTACCTGAAGAACATACTTGAGAGCGAGGACAATTCAATAAAGAGGACTGCCAGAATTCTGGAGAAGAATCCTTCAACTGCAGCTCTTCTTAACGCACTGGAAAGGGCATCAGGAGATCCGGAATCAAACCCTAAACTATCGAAGGCTCTTCAGCTTTGTGAGGAGAAAATATCCTCCAATCCGGAATCCAGAATAATTCTGTTCACTCACTTCCGGAAAACGGCATCAATTGTACATGAGTATCTGGAAAAACATTCAACTCTCATCCGGCCCATCAAATTCGTTGGCCAGGCGTCAAAGGAGGGAGACACTGGAATGAGCCAGAAACAGCAGGATGAGATACTTTCAAAATTCCGCTCAAACATCTACAATGTTCTGGTTGCAACTTCAGTTGCAGAAGAAGGTCTGGATATACCGGCCACTGATCTGGTAATATTCTTTGAACCTGTGCCATCAGAGATACGTACCAT
The DNA here is from genome assembly GCA_021804185.1 of Thermoplasmata archaeon. The sequence continues at coordinate 1,537 of JAJZKL010000159.1, forward strand.
TCAGAGGAGGGGGAGGACAGGAAGGCTGAGGGCAGGCGATGTTTACATTCTCATGTATAGGGGTACCAGGGATGCTGGATACTATTATTCCAGCAGAAAGAAGGAGGCGACCATGGGAAAAAACATAGAGAAGACAGTTGCGAAAATAGAAAAGGATAATTCAGGAGGGAAAAAGGAATCAACAAACCTGGATGATTTCTTCTGATATTTCAGTTGAATTCATTTCCGATGCTGGCCAGCCTTGCCAGCAGGGAATCCAGTTGAATCAATTCTGTTGCCCCTTCAACCAGGCGGAACTCTGCCTCGCCAAGTGCCATTATCACCTGCAGTTTCTGCTTTGGTGCAACCTTCTCCTTCCTTATTGAGCTGTGCAGTCCCCTGATGATGTCAATTCCTGACAGTCCACGGTCTATAACCATCTGATCCAGATCCTCCCTGGCCTCATCAAATGCTCCTGAAAGTGCCTTTGATAGAAGTAGCCTGAAATCCTTTGGATTTGCCATTCCGGCTATCTCATATATCCTGGCAGCATTGATCTCTCCGGAATTGCTGATCGTCTGGAGTACATTCAGAGCTTTTCTAAGGTCACCCTCAGAGATGGAATATATTGCCTCCATTGCATCCTCACTGAGGGAGAATTGCTCTGCCTTGGCAATCTGTTGTAGCCTTGACTTCATGGAATTGTAGTCAATGGGCCTGAACCTCATAACCACTGTTCTTGACTGTATTGGGAGGATTATCTGTGAAGAATAGTTGCAGGAGAATATGAATCTGGTTGCAGAGGAGTATATTTCCATGGTTCTCCTCAGCGCAGCCTGAGCTTCCTGGGTCAGCTGGTCTGCCTCATCCAGGAATATTATTTTGAAACCCAGATCATTTGACGGCCTGATCCTGGCAAAATCTTTCACATTTTCCCTTATCACATCAATACCCCTTTCGTTTGATGCATTGAGCTCAAGGAAGTTCTGCCTCCAGTCTTCACCGAAAAGTTCCATTGCTGTAGCTATGGCTGTTGTAGTCTTTCCAGTTCCTGCCGGTCCTGCGAATATAAGGTGAGGAAGCTGCTTGTGCTCCACAAAGGATCTTATCTTTCTTATGTTTGCGTCCTGTCCCACTATATCCGAAAGTTTGGAAGGCCGGTATTTCTCAATCCAGATATCGATCATTTTATTTCTCCAGACTTTTATGAAGGAAATAAGGGAATTGCCTGTGAATTCTGGTGCCCTATTTCTGCTTCTCTATTCTTCGAATCATTTATTATGAAGTCCCTTTTAATTTTTGCTTATAAGCGCTTCCTGACGCCATGATAAGATCTCCGGGAAGCTTAATCATCACATTGATGATATGGAGATATGGGTCAGGTACCGGATATAGCTGTCTTTGCATCAGGGGAAGGCACAAACTTTCAGAGCATAATCGATGCCATCTCTGATGGATCCGTCAGGGCAAGGATATCCGCTCTTATTTCAAACAGATCTGACTGTGGGGCTGTGAGGAGAGCCAGAGAAGCTGAAATTCCATCATTTCACTTCAGCTGGAAAAAAGAGTCAGAGGCCAATTTCCGGAACCTGGGCTCAGTTCTTGCGGATCTGAACCCCGATCTGATAGTTCTTGCAGGATTCTTAAGGATAATGCCTCCGGAGATAATAGCGCAATTCAGCATGAGGATAATAAATACTCACCCTTCGCTTCTACCCTGTTTTGGTGGTATGAATTTTTACGGGGAGAAAGTTCACGCATCAGTAATATCCAGCGGCGCAAGGTTCAGTGGCTGCACAACTCATTTTGTCACTGGCAATGTGGATGGGGGTCCCATAATTTCACAGGCCGTTGTTCCTGTTCTTGACGATGACGATCCTGAATCATTGGCAGCCAGGATAAAGGAAGTGGAGCATCATAACCTTATTACCAGCATAAATCTGATTCTATCTGGAAATTACAGGATTGAAGGCAACAGAGTGGTCAGACTCTAAACATCGCTCTGAACATCACTGTTATCAGGAACTGCCGGTCTGTTTCTTGCCTTCCAGCGATTGTATGAAACAAGAAGAAATATGCCTGCAACTATTCCCATGAATATCTCATAAACAAGTGCCAGACTGGTTGGTACCTCCATTGCAGAATTCACAATATAAAGTGAGGTGAATCCGTTGAAGAGCCAGTGTATTGGTATATCCATGTATACACCAAATTTCAGAAATCCCACGGCAAGAATCACAGCTACAGGAAGCACAGTTATTATCTTCCCCCAGCTCCAGAGCCCGTAAGCCTCATGGGCATATGCAAAGAGTATGCTTGTTGCGGCTATCATTATGTAATCCACTTTTCCGAACTTTTCACCATATTTTCTGCGCACATGCCCAGGAAGGAAGAATACCTTCACGTAATCAAACCATGATTCTGGATGGTACTTTCTTAAGAGGACGACAGCCATTATTCCAAGTGGAATGATCCTGAATCCAGTTTCCTCAGCAAATGGTGCATAAATAAGGGCAAGGTAGGACTCAAAGGGGTGCTGTTCAAGGGATGTCTGAATGGAGGCCCCACCTATGGGGATTCCAACTGCTTCCAGAAGAAGAGTGAGAAAGAGAGTTATTGTGAGCCCAAATGCAGCCATTGCTGCGTAGAATTCTATGGGTGATGACAGGAATCCATTTCCCTTCCACTTAATACTGACGTATATCATGGCCCCGAAGAACAGCAGATACAGCACAAATACAATGGGATAAAGATAAACATCACTCAGGGCATGTATGGGCACCTCCAGCAGAAGAATGAAGAAATACGGGTAACTTGTCTGGGAAAAGTGAAGAACCCACTGCGGGGAATAAATGCTGAATATGGAAATGAGAAGAAAGAGAAAAGCAATTGCCCACCCTATGGAAAAGACCACAGTGTAGAACAACCCTCCGGAAATGCCTTCTGAGGGGTCCGCTGTTTCAGGCATCAGACTTCATGTAAACATATGG
>JAJZKL010000160.1 GCA_021804185.1 Thermoplasmata archaeon
GGAAGCCCCGGTGCCATCCGCAAGAGATCTGATGAAGAGACTGTCCATGAAGCCAGATGATTTTGATCTTATCGAACACAATGAGGCCTTCTCTGTTGCCTCACTGATAGTCAGGAATGAGCTGGATATTGATCCTTCGAAGTTCAATGTAAATGGAGGTGCAATAGCGCTTGGACATCCACTTGGAAATAGCGGTTCAAGGATTGTCGTCACCCTTCTGAATGCTTTAAGGGAACGGCATCTCTCGAAAGGACTGGCTACGATCTGCCATGGAGGAGGCGGTGGGCAGTCTGTTGCTCTGGAGATGATACAGTGAAAGTTGCAGTCATCGGTGCAGGAACCATGGGGCGTGGTATTGCCCAGGTATTTGCCCAATCAGGCCATGAAGTGGTTCTGACAGATATGAAAGCAGACGCTCTCCCGGTAGCTATGAAAAACATAGAGAATTCCCTGGGAAGGCTCAAGAAGAAGAGCATCATTGAAGAGAATCCTGGAGAAATACTGTCCAGAATAAGGCCTGTCAAACAGGTAGATGAAATCGGCCAGAATGATCTCTATATCGAGGCCATATTTGAGAAATTGAGTGCTAAAATGGAACTTTTCAGATCCATTGACAGGTTCGCCCCAAAAACTTCTATTATTGCTAGCAACACATCTTCCATATCTATCAACATTCTTTCAACAGCGGTCAAAGCACCTGGAAGATTCATAGGCATGCACTTCTTCAATCCGGTCCCTGTTATGAAACTGGTTGAGATCATAAAGGCAGAGAGGACAGATCCTGCGACTGTTGAATCGGTTGTGTCAATTGCAAGAGGCCTTGGGAAGGAACCTGTGACATCCAAGGATTTTCCCGGATTCATTTCAAACAGAATTCTCATGCCCATTCTGAAGGAGGCAATGCTATGCCTTCAGGAGGGAGTAGCAAATGCCCAGGATATCGACAGAACAGCGAAACTTGGCTTAAACCATCCCATGGGCCCACTTGAACTCTCCGATTTCATCGGCCTGGATGTGGTCATGGACATAATGGAGGTTCTGTACAGTGAATTCGGTGAGGAAAGGTTTAAGCCTCCGATAATACTAAGAAACATGGTAAACTCCGGAATGCTTGGGCGCAAAACTGGCGTTGGGTTTTACCACTACGGTGATGAGTGATGGATTACAGGTTCCTCAAAGTATCTGACAGGGATAATGTCAGGCACATTGAGATATCAATGGAAAGCCCGCTTAACCCTCTTAATATGGAAGTGATTGGAGAGATTGGCGATGTTGTAAGATCTTCTGAAGAGAAGGTTCTGGTCATATCTGGCAGGAACAAGGCTTTCTCGGCCGGTGCCGACATTCATGGGTTCGTGGACCTTACTCCGGAAATGGCTTATGAATTTGCCACGAAGGGCCACAGGGTTATGGACTCGATTGAAGAGCATCCGCTTCCTGTAATTGCCGCGATTCATGGTTTTGCTCTGGGTGGGGGCTTTGAGCTTGCGCTGGCCTGTGATTTCAGAATTGCCCATCCAGATTCCAAAATAGGCCTTCCTGAGATAAACCTTGGAATTATACCGGGATTTGGAGGGACCCAAAGACTACTCAGAATTGCAGGCGAAACACGGGCACTTCAGATGATCTGTACGGGTTCCACGATAACTGCAAAGGAGGCCGTAGGCTATGGCATTATTAATGAAGTGAGCGAAAATTACCTGGAAAGGGCATTAACCTTTGCTTCTGAGCTGGCATCCAAACCTCACAGTTCACTGAAATTTTCGAAGCGCCTTCTGAGGCACCATGATTCCGAAGCATTTGAGCTTGAAAAGGAGTTCTTCGGAAGAGCATTCGGGCTCCCCAGCAGAAGAGAGGGCGTCAATGCATTTCTCGAGAAAAGAAAGCCGCAGTTCAACAGAGAATAGGATCTCAATACTTCACCACTCTATTGCGTTTTAATCTGTCTTTTCCAAAAGACATTTTTCATTTTTCCCATGATCTGGTGGCCAAAATAGGCATAGCTCAATTAGAAAAGAAACGAATCTTGTGGATGCAGGTTGAACATCTGAATTAAAGTAATATGTGGTGAAGCAGTAAAGTATGTTTCTTCGTTGAGGCATTCTTGCCGATTTGAGTTCATTTGAGGATTAGCAGTGTTGCCCTGCAATATTTGATTTGCTTTTCTGGCTTAAAACGGGCCTGCTGGGATTTGAACCCAGGTATTCGGCTTCGAAGGCCAACAGGATATCCTAGCTACCCCACAGGCCCGTAAACCATCGGATATTCAAAAACAAGTTAAAGAGTTTCCTGAAGATAATTACCCTCTGGAAAAATGAGATCTGATTCGTCCTGGCCTCTCAGGTAATCGAACATGGAGTATAGTGGCTTAGTACGTCCTTTGGATGCCCCCCTATCTGGAGTTGTGAAGTTAAAACAGAAAGAGCATTTTCCTGGCTTTGACTGGACAAAGTAGCAGTCTCCACCTTCGTAGAAAATGCACTTTGACTCAACGGACCTTTCACCCCTGTCCATTGAAGAATCATATATAGAGCCTGTATTTATTTATGATCCTCTCGTAAATCTCTATTCCAATGTGTCCTTCCCTTAATGCCCTGTATACCTCTATTATAAAGAGGTCTACAATATTTTTTGGAATGGGCAGGTCATCTGGCGGCTTATTCTCATTAGCTATGGACGATATCATTGCAAATGTACTGTCTCCATATCTGACATTGGTGCTGATCATATTTCCTTTGCTTGCTATGAATTTGCGAACAGAATCAATATTGCCGGATGCCAGCATCATATATACACTGCATATCTGAGATACAGCATTCCCAAAGTGATCGCCTAGTTTCTCAGCAGATTTCCTTGACTTTTCAGAACGATCCTTTGCCATCTCCAGATTCCCTATTGCAATAAAGTGCATGGTGGCTATAGAATACCACATTGGTGAAAAATCATCTGAAAAGGAGACATCTTTTGAAAAGAGTGGATTCAGATCCTCGATTTTTCTTGCACCAGTAAAGACTTCTACAAGCCCCTTGAGGCCGATTGAAATGTTCTTCCATTCAATGTTGCCTATTCTCGTGGCCTCAACTTCCATTATCTCGGCATATTTGAAAGCCTTCCCGGGTTTGAAGATATTTAGATTTAGAATTGTAAGGAACCTGTAGAATGGATATGAAAGATTGCTGTCATTCAGATTTACAACCAGCCTTTCAGTTGACCCTATCAATTTAAGGGAATCATCAAGCCTTCCTGAGTTATAGAAGATCTCTGAAAGATTATAAAGTGCGTAGGCCCTGGATACAAGGTCTCCAGTTATGTATGATTCAGATATAAGGTCCTGCAGCATTTCAATCGCCTCTTCATATTTACCTCTGTAGCTCAGAATAATTGCTATATTGTTCAGCGATTGCAATATTTTGTCAAACCTTTTGAGTTTCCTGTTAATTTCAAGAGATTTGCTGTACAGCGCCTGCGCCCCATCCAAGTCAAATTCCTTGACGCTGTTATTTCCCATTGCGTTCAGGGAATCAGCAAGTATGTCATTCAGGCCATTCTCTTTTGATATTTTCTCAGCAAGAATACTGTATTCCATAGATTTCCGGAAATCATTCTTGCTGTAGTAGGAGTTTGCAGCTATGATACATGCGTATCCTCTGGTGCTGTTGTCATACTCTTCGTCAATCAGGGTTTTGCAAGTCTCAATTGCTTCATCATAGGCATTATTCTTCCACAATACTCTAGCTTTGCCCAGAAGGCTTATCTCAGGAAAAGAATCCATTATTTCGGGGCTTGTGTAAATCTCATAAGCCTTGCTTACATTGTTTTCCTGCAGAAGAGTGTCCGCTGCCATAATCTTCAGAGCATTCTTTGCCTTTGGGTCAGATATTAATTTCTCCAGAGAGAGAAAGAATTGTGATGAGACCGAACTTGTGAAGCCTGACTTAAGTACCTTGTTCCATTCCTGGATTACAGTTTTCTCAATATTCCTCGCATCCTTTACCTTGGAAAAAAGTTTCAGCTTTGTTACAAATTGCAGGTCCTCATAGGCCTTGGAGGACATGAAATCCTGAAGATTCTTCTGGCCGCTAGAAGACGACATTTCCTCAAATATCATGTCACTTAAACTCTGATTGTCAATTCTGTAGTTGAAATTCTTAGTAGAGATCAGGTTTTTTTCCTCCAGTCTGTCGAGTATTTCAAGAAGGTTCCCTGGCTCAAGCCCGGTGACCCTCTTCAGGTAATCAACAGGAAGATCTTCTCCGACAAGGGCCAGTATCTGAAGTATTCTTTTCTCCTCCGGCCCAAGTTGAGAAATTATTCTCCGATAGGTCACCTCTATGCTCGGAGGAATGGGGAAGAACCTGAAGGATGCTTCCTGAAGCTCCCTGTCATGATTTATTATACCCTGTTCTTCGTAGTATTTCAGGCAGTATGTTAACATTTCGAAACTCCCATTCACAAGCCTTGTAAGCTCTGCAAGAAAATTGTCCGGGATCCTGTATCCTGTT
>JAJZKL010000161.1 GCA_021804185.1 Thermoplasmata archaeon
TCATGGGTATGGTGATGGCAAGCGTCATAGTCCTGAAAATCATATTCATTGACCGGGCCGATGACATTCCGCTTTCAAGGATGCCTGTTTATGCGTGGGCAGTTGTGTTCACGCTCATAATGCTTGTCTCCTCTGCTCCCCCTCTGATGGTTGGACTGGGGATGCTGTTCTACGACTTCTTCAATCCAATATTCTTCGTAACAGCAACAAGCACTCCACTGTCATTTGCTGTTTTATTCTGGTTCTGGGGTCATCCCATCGTTTATATAGCTGTAATTCCGTTCTTCGGATTGATGTACGATATCATCACCAGATTCACAGAAACCAAGGTTTACAGCTATTTCTCAGCAATTTTCTCTCTTGGTCTTCTTCTTATTCTAAGTGAACTGGTGTGGGGTCACCATCTCCTTAACTCTGGGCTAGGCGTTGACTGGGTCATATTCTTTACCACCATGTCATTTATCGTGGTGATACCGTCCGCCTTGACAATATTCAATATGATCGCAACCATGTGGACGGCAAAGAAAATAAGGCTCACAACCCCCATGCTCTTCGTGATAAATGCAATATTCGATTTCATAATCGGAGGAGTTATGGGCGTCATGTTGGCTGATGATCCCATCAACCAGGCAGTGCATGGAACATACTTTGTTACAGGGCATTTTCACTTCATATTTGTAGGATTGACACTTGGCGTTTCCATGGCCACATTCTATCTTCTGTTCCCAACATTCAGCAACGGAAGAGTATATGATGAAAGGCTTGCCAGGTGGCATTTCTACATCACTGCTGTGGGGTCATTTCTGATGTCATTTTCATGGGCAGTAGGTGGTTTTCTTGGCATGCCAAGAGCGGTTGCCGGTTACTTCGCCATATTCCAGCCATACCAGGATAGTGCAATACTTGGGGGAGTCATTATCGGAATAGGTCAGCTCGTATTTCTGTACAATATTGCTGTCAGCTGGTCCAAGCAGCCAGTAACTGATCCCTATAATATTCTGGAATACAGGACGGAGACTAATCAGGCAATGACATCCGAGTCAAATCAAATAGTGGGAGGAGGAAAGTAAGTTGACTGCGAGAAACGGAGGCATTGCATTTACAATAATAGTTGTGCTGGTTGTTTCCATGGCTTTTGGATACATATTGACGTCTGGATCGTCATCCAATCTTATTCCCCCAACAAATGCTGTTACAAAACATGTAGGGAATATAACCATGTGGGCTGATGCAGGGGGCTGGGAACTGAAGCAGGGACCTGCCGCAACACACTATGATCCATCTGCAACCAATTTGATAAACCAGATATTCTATTTCAACGAAAGCACTCTGGTTTACATTAATCTCACAGAGGCAGACGGAGCACCGCATACGTTCACAATAGCATACGACGGGGCCAATACATCATCGTTGTATTCCAGCATAACCACAGGTATATATCAGAACCCAACAAAGTACGAGAGTTCAAATTCTTACACCATTGTAACAATCTCTGAGCTTACGCAGAATGTCGGGCATTTCGTTTCTAAAACATATCCCTTTGAGAAGCCAGGAATATATACATACTGGTGCACTGTGCATCCGACTTCAATGTATGGATTGATAATTATAAATGGTGCATCATCATAATTTTTATTTCTTACGATGAATTTAGAAAACAACTTAATCGAGGAAGGTATTACCGTGAATATAGGATGTGGTGAGGGGTCTTTTGAACTTTAGGGAGTTCTTTAAAATAACTAAGATGGAGATCACATTTCTTGTTGACCTCGTTGCCGTTGCAGCATTCTTCTCAGACCCGGCATTCTCATCGCACTATATAATAATAATACCTCTTCTGATAGCCGGCAGCCTTGCCTCAATGTCGGCTGCTGTGTTCAACAATCTTTATGATATGGATATCGACAGGGAGATGAAGAGAACCAGGTACCGTGAGAACATTGTTAATTCCCGGACATACACATCAATGTTCGTCTATGGTTCAGTTATGCTGATCGTTGCTCTTGCTGTTGCCACACTGGTTATAAATCCTCTTACGTCTGTTTTCATATTCCTGGGTTTTCTCAGCTATGTCCTGCTGTATACAATTGTATTGAAAAGAAGGACAACCTGGAATATTGTGATAGGAGGCATTGCAGGGAGTTTTCCCGCCCTTGCCGGATGGGCTGCTGTATCCAATGACGTTTCAGCAACAGCGCTGTTTATTGCATTCCTGGTTTTCCTGTGGACGCCCACTCATTTCTGGGCCCTTGCCACCAATAACTCTGAGGACTACAGGCAGGCGGGTATTCCCATGCTGCCTGCTATGGTGGGAGTCAAGAAGGGGAGCAGATGGATTTTGATTAATTCAATAATTCTGGTAGCGTATTCTTTGACTCCAGTATGGGTCAGGCAAATTCACGTTGGCATACTTTACTTTGTACTTGCCGCAGTAATGGGTGGCATGATTCTATACTATGTGATTCGGCCGATGGTTCATAATTACTCACTTCCGGAGTTCAAGAAAGCGTTTCATTTCTCAAATTATTATCTTATGCTGCTGCTGGTTGCAATTTGCCTGGTAAGCATAGTTCATCTTTAGGCAGGATGCTGGTGAATCCAGCATATGCAGATTTATTCGTCAAAACGCACCATGGGGCACCATAATCATCGATACGAATTGTGCAAATTCAAAGTGACATTTTTAGGTAATGAGGGAATGCGATATTCATAAGGATCAACGAAGCGCATCAACAACGTTAACTGGAAATCTGATGAAAAAACCTATTGGGCGGCTACAGAGATGGACGGCAGGAAATGGTCTGAACTTACGGTATTCACGGTGGGCGAGTTTATCACCATAGCACTGTTTTTCTTTCTTTCAAAGGGGCCCCTGGTATTTTATCTGTATATGGGTCTTTCTCCACTGATTTTCGTGCTCCTGTGTCTATATCTCAGAGATTTGAGATCAGCAGTCAGGAAAATGCTCATGTCAAGAGATCTGGTTATATTCGTATCAGTTTTTTTCATTTGGCTGTACCTTTATTCAGTTTCCAGTAACGGACCGCTTTTCGTTGTGGAGACAGCATACTTTCCAGCTTTTCTGGAAGAATTCAATTTCAGGTTTATTATGGTTGTATTCCTGAAAAGGTACATCGGCGAAGGAAGAGCAGTAGTCCTTCAGTCTCTGTTATATTCAGTGGCATACAGCAATTATCTGGTATTCTCTCCAACGGGATACCCTGGATTTTATCTGGAACTCTTCATTATAGATAATATAGCAATGGCCTGCATATATGGGGCTATCTACTATTTGAGGAAGAACATATACATCGATATCTCCATTCACATGAGCCTTTATCTGATGGACGTGTTTCTTCCCGCTTCAATGGGATGGATTGCCTATATTTCCACTCCCGTCTGAATAGGTATTTCTGATGGCCTCTGGAACTGGAACAGGCCTTCTGTTTCTGTCAATGAATACAGCTGTAACTTTTGCGACGGAATATGTTTCTTCACTGGACTCGGCAACTATCCTCTGCAGGAATCTGACACTGGTCCTCCCCATGGATTCGATTGATGTTTCAAGAGTAATGGCATCGTCCAGCATAATGGATTTCTTGAAATCAATCTCAATTCGTGCAAGTACGATGTTGGCCATCATAGGGTCATACTCTGGAAGATTCTCCCTCAGAAATTTCATCCTGCCCATCTCCAGATATGAGAGATAAGCAGCATTGTTTACATGGCCGAGAGGATCGAGGTCTCCGTATCTTACCTGGATTTTAGTGAAAACGGTCTTAGAAGGCATTTCTCTAGAATTTGATAATGGCATTAAAAACTTGGGACTTAAGTTCCAGCAGGGGATTGATTGCAGAGGACCTTACGTTTACCATTTCGGATCCGGATATGAGATCGTGATACGATATTGCCTGGGATCTCAGTGCCCAGTTCAGCTCTGCTGATGATATAATGAGTACTGGAATCTCCAAAAGGTGGAGTTTCCTGCCAACATCACTCCTGAATTCAGGGTTTATCAACACAACACGGTGGAATGTTTGCTTTTCCGTCTGCATCTGAATCAAGTCAGGGGAGATTTGTCTGTCGGCTATGGCTACCAGTCTGGATGATTCATTGCTCTGCCTCAAATCCGGTGCATTACCGGGATTCCACAGTGGAGTGAACTCCGGGAATTCGGTTCTTCCAGAGGGCAGGAGCTCCGTCGAAATCTTCTTCTTCACATGGTCTTCAACAGGCAGGGAGAAAAAAATAAAAAAAGTACTATTTCCCTGCTGAACTGCTGCGTTGAGATTTTTGTCTGAGCCTCCGTCAGCATCAGTTCGGTTCAAGTGCTTCCTTTATCCCTTTGAACATCTGGTTGATGATCTTTTCAGCCTGTCCAGTAATAAGCCGCTGTCCCATGGATCCGATCTTTCCACCGACGTTTGCCTGAGCAGTCCACAACATAGTGCTTTTTCCATTATTCTCGGTAAGATGCATATCTGCCGTTATGTC
>JAJZKL010000162.1 GCA_021804185.1 Thermoplasmata archaeon
GATCCCCAACTGTGGAGGCAAATATGATCAGTGCGAATATCTTTCCACTGTCAACAAGCCCAAGGTGCCTGTGCACTCCCTCACTGACTTTTCCATCTGGTATACCCCAGGAGTGGCTGAAGTTTCAAGGAGAATCTCGCAGAATAAGGAACTGTCATTTGAAATGACTGGCAGATGGAACAGCATTGCAATTCTTACTGATGGGACCAGGGTTCTTGGGCTCGGAAATATTGGCCCAGAAGCTGCGATGCCGGTAATGGAGGGCAAATCTTTGATATTCAACTTTCTGGGGGCAGTCAATGCAGTTCCCATTCCCATAAGGACCAGAACAAAGGAGGATTTCATCAGTGTTGCAAAGGCGCTTGAACCATCCTTCGGTGGTTATAATCTAGAGGATATTGAATCGCCAAAATGTTTCTTCATTCTTGAAGAGTTGCAGAAAAGCCTCACAATACCAGCATGGCATGATGATCAGCTGGGTACTGCATGCATAACGCTGTCAGGCCTGATAAACTCCTTACGAGTTACGGGGAGGAAAATAGAGGACACAAGAGTTGTCCTTCTGGGTTCTGGGGCAGCAAATATTGCGGCTGCCCATCTGCTGTTTGCCGCAGGTTTTAAGGAGGGAAACATAATTCTGGCAGATTCAAAAGGTGTCCTGAATCCTGAAAGAGAGGATATGGATTCTCTAATGCTTAACAATCCCTGGAAATACCAGCTTGCAATGAGAACCAATGCAGAGAGGATTTCGGGCCCATCTGAAAAAGCTTTCAAGGGTGCAGATGTTATAATTTCGGCATCAAAGCCTGGGCCAGATACAATCAAGCAGGAATGGATCAAGACCATGAACAGTGACCCCATTATTTTCGCACTTGCCAACCCAACACCCGAGATCTGGCCTTCAAAAGCCAGGGAGGCAGGAGCAAGCATCGTTGCTACAGGCAGAGGTGACTTCCCCAACCAGATAAACAACAGCCTTGTATTTCCGGGAGTATTCCGTGGAGTCCTTGATGCTAGGGCCAAGGGTGTCAACTTCAAGATAATGGTTGCTGCATCATATGAGATAGCGAACTTCGTCAAGGATCCGGATGCTGAGAAGATTGTCCCCACCATGGATGACTGGGAGCTATACCCTGCGGTGGCAGCAGCAGTGGCATCCAAGACAGTGGAGATGGGACTTGCCAGAAAGAACAATTCAAGGGAAGGTTTTTACAGAACTGCCCATGACCTGATAGAAGAAAACAGACGTGTTTACATGAAACTGATGGAGGAACGACTGATAAAAGAACTTCCAGGAGGTAATAAAATTGAAAACTAAGCCGGTTATAAGAAAGATGAAGAAAGAAGACCTTGAGCCTGTGACTGACATGATACTAAGGCTCAAGAAGCTAAATGGAGAATTTGACCCGCTTTTCGAGGTATCTCCGGATGCCCAAGCCGAGATCATGGATCAACTGAAAAAATCTCTTGAAGAGGGAGAAAAATGTACTGACATAGTGGCCGAGATCTCAGGAAAGGTTGTAGGGGTAATGCGTGTTAATTTCAACAAAAGACTCTATTACCTTCCAAAGACAGAGGCCAGAATAATGGATTTTTACGTTATGCCCGAGTACCGGAGGACAGGCGCGGGGAAGCTTATGCTTGACTACATGAATGGAGAATTTGCCAGGAGGAAGGTTGGTCTTGTGTCTGCGGAGTTTCCATCGCTAAACCCTATTGCCCTGAATTTCTACAAAAAACTTGGATTCAAGGAGATTGTAGGGATATACGCCAAAAATATAGAAGAGGACCAGTAGATCCTTAATCCTTTTTTTTCAAATGCCTGATGATTCTGGCCTGTGATCCAGTTCCATCTTTTTTGTTTCGTATCCGTAGAAGAACCAGACTGACGCTCCAGCCAGGCCTATTATCCACAGTATTATATTGGAGACTATTTCCTGCCTCAGGCTGAAGTTCGCGAATAGCGCTATGGTAATTGGATAGGCAACCATAGGAATAACTCTGACAAGTGCAATACCACGCCCCCTTGTTCCAGTCCTGAATAGTTCTGGTTCAAGTGTGGTCCTGGCTGCCCATGCAAACTCACTGAATACCATGTTTACAAAAAGCAGCGGCACATAAACCAGGAGATTTCCCAGTGAGTTCACTACCAGCAGGATTATCAGTACAGAAAAAAGGCCTCCTGCAAAGGACAGGAGCGTGAATAGTTTCCTTCCAGAGGATATGAGTCTGCCAGCAAACGGTCCCGCTATGGATGCCCCCAGCAGGCCGAAGAAAACAAGATAATCTATCTTTGTCGCCGATGAGAACTCATAATAAGGTATTATATAGGCCATCAGCCCAAAAGTAAGGTACTGTGAAAGGGCCATGCTTCCCAGCACAAAATATCTCAGAGAAAAGGGCCTGCTTGGATGGTTGCCCTCATTGTCAGAAGTTTCAATATCCAGCTCCTTTGAGAGCTGGGACGATTCTTTCCCTCTCCCCTTCACACCGAGCCATCTGAATGATTCCGGCAGTTTGATTCTGGAATAGATGATGAGGCACACAAGAAGAATGGCCATAATCCCAATCGCAAGCCTCTGGTAAAGCAGAGGGAAATTTCCCAGCGAAATGAAAAGGAATACACCGGCGATGAATGCACTGCCGATGTTGCTGAAGTTCATCCCGTTTGTTACTAAAGAACCTCTGGACTCTTTCGTACTGTCCTCTGCCAGAAGTGAAATGGTAGGGATCTCCTCCCCGGCAACCCCAAAATGGGAGAGAGCAATCCCAAACAGAAGGGAGAAAACCGAATATGAAAGGGATATTACAGCAAGGCCAATTGAATACAGGGCTATTGTTGCTATGAATATCTTTCTCCTTCCGATGTAATCTGACACAAAACCCATGAGAAAACTTCCGAAAAGTGAAAAGGACGGCCCTATCACAACCAGTAGGATCCTGAATATGCCTGTATCCGGGACAAAGGGCCAGCTCTTTCCAAGGGGCGCTATTGAAGCAATAACCCCCCAGAGGAACATCCCGCTGAAAGTTGATGTAACCAGTGACTTCCTCGCAGGATTCATCTGGAAACACCGTAATTTAAGGGAAAAACACTATAGCAATCCAATTCCGCTTTGACACAATGTATGTCTGATACAATCATCTCAGTCCCTCCGCCAGCATTACCTGGATCAGGTTCCAAGGGTCGACCTTACGGTCCTCTCAGCCTCTTTCGAAGCTCCCCGAACTGACAACTCTGTATAGCAGTTATATACTTAAGTTTTATTAATCTTCAAATAAACAGGCAATTTTTGGTTGGAATGTTTGCAGGTCAATTTTCATGAATCGTACCTGAATCTGTTTTGAATTCTCACAATTGATTCAAAATCATTCTTATCCCGGAGGCTATGAGTGAATCATTATGAAGCCTTATTCCATAAGATATGTCGAGAAAACCAGCAAGATTGGCATATACAATACTTCTTTCAATTATATTCAAATCATTCCTGTATGCAAGACCTACGACATATTCTGCGAAATCCAGACCAAATGAGACAATAAGTTCTGATATGTCATAGGCAGGATCGCCGACCATCATACCTCCCCAGTCCAGGATTCCCGTAATTTTTCCTTCTTTTCTGGAGTAAAGTATGTTCCAGCCTCCAAAATCAGCATGAATTGGTACTTCCTTGAATGAATCCTTATCTATTGATCTGAAGGAGCTGTCCAGAAATGATCCCACTTCATGTTGCAGATGCTGAGGAAAATACTGAATGCATGACTGGCGGTATTCATCCAGCATCCCTTTGAATGCATTAACCCATTCTCCTTTTCTTTCATTTCTGGAGTCCTTGAAAATATCTTCCGGTATCCTGTTTATTCTTCTCAGGTGTTCCGAAAGGGATTCTGCAATTGTCTTTCTCTCCTGGCTACTCAGTTCATTGAACAGATTTCCTTTCCCATAATGCGAAGGATCTGGCTGGATAAGTGGCTCCCCTTCTATGATCTCATAAATCCCGGTGAGAAGAGAATTGTGATAGTGCCTGTGGATATAATGTGGAATCTGTATTCCATTGATGTATGGCCTTATCCTTTCAGTTATATACATGTCCATCTCCAGTTCATGTGATGCTTGAATGTCCCGGGGAAATTTCATTATGTATTTTCCATTGATACTATAGAGAATGCTGTTCCATCCCCTGGAGAACAACCTTATCTCAGATATTTCCGTTTCAGGGAACTGATCTCTGAAAATTTCAGAAATGACACTATCAGGGACACTTTCCACAGTTTCCTATAATTCGGGAAGTAAAATGCCTTTCCATTCAGTTCAGAGTCAGGAAGGTGACTCACCAAACGTTTTATAATAAGTTATTCATTTCAAAGAGCCGGGCTAGGCCGGGGAGTCAGGCACTCTCTGTTACCCGAAGTCTATATGCGGGGGCGACAGCCTGGAGAGGCCAACCGGACTTCTGTCAGGCCCTGTGGAGGCAAT
>JAJZKL010000163.1 GCA_021804185.1 Thermoplasmata archaeon
TTGAAGAGCCCAGGAATCTGTGCCTCTGGAGGTCCCTGAAAGCACCAAAATTCGTTGTGATCTCGAACGAGAAGTTGACAGCCTCGAAAGCCCTTCCTGGCTTGAATCTTCTGTTTTCCCTTAGTTTTGAATACGTGGATATCAGATTCTCCTTTTCAGACCGTGGCATTTTTGCCACATTTCTCTCTATCTCATCATAAAGTCCAGACTGGTTATACAGTATCATTGACACAACCCTGTCGAGAGATTCGTCCCTGCCATCGCATTTTATCAGCCTGAGATTGGTGACTTCACTTGAACTGGTCCTTCTTTCCGGGGTATAGTGTCCATTTATCTGCACCAGATAATCCACAAGCCTGCCTGACCTTTCCGACTGTGCAGAATCGATCAGTTCCGGGAGTTCACTGTGAAGTTCTCCGTAAAGGTCATCCGCAAGCTTCAGGCACTCCCTGATACCTGTGCCCCTGAGTCTCTGGATCAGTGAAATGAATGACCTTCCGTTTCCGGAAATTCCAAGGTTCGTAAGAGTTGATGCCGGAAGAAGTGACCTGATCTCATCAAGAGTTGCTGATCTCACTGAACTTTCATAAGATTTAAGGGCGGCCTCTTTCCCGGTTTCGTCCAGCTTGTCAAAATCTATATCTTTTCCCTCTCCGGATGGGAACCTGAAACCGCTTACCGGATTTTTCTTTCTTATGAGATCGGAAAGAACTGGATAAAACTCCGCATAAGTCCTGAACAGGAACTCACAATGCTCTTCATACATTTCCGAATATTTTTTGTCCAGTCCTATTTTATCAGCGGATGCGAACAGGTATTTTCCATTGACCTTTTTGTCATATCTTACATAACGTGAAGATTTTTCCAGATAAGATAAGCCGACCCTGGCCTCTTCAATGAATTTTGTGGCTATATTTGAAATATTCTGGATTGCGACCTGTGCGGTGGTGAGCTCTGCCACTGATTCGTCACCGTACTCAAGGAAAATCTTTCTGTAGAAATCCTTTCCCCTGTCCGGGTTGTTGATGAATTCCCTGCTGTAAACGTCCCTTATATCGAGGCTGGCTGTCCTGCTGTATCTAGACATAAGTGCCCCCCTGTCAATCATTCTGTCAGTTTTGATCAGGAATACGTCACCATGTTCATTAGAAAAATTTTCCACCGGTGTTAATGGTTTAAGTGTAAATATTTTTTTTCTGGATTCCTGAACTTATGAAAATGGTTATGAACATGGTTAAGTACGTTATTTTCATTTGAATTTATGAAAGTAACCGCTATTCTGCCTCCATTCCTGCCTGTAGATGATATAAGGAAAACCGCTGCAAGCATACTTCCTGACATGGTTATAAGGACTGACACTGAATTTGAATCTGATGATTCAGAAGTACTTGTGGCCACAACATTCACAAGGATTGATGCGAATGTACTCAAAAAGTTTCCATCACTGAAATTCCTGCAGATTGCAAGCACCGGTTATGACAATGTGGATCTGGAAACTGTCAGGAAGCGCGGGATTGTGATGTGCAATTCGCCAACTTCCAACAAGGAAAGCGTGGCGGAACATGTTATTGGGATGACCCTTTTCTTCCTTAAGGATTTCAGGTTCCTGGACAGTGAAATCAGGAGTGGAAACTGGCCCATCCTGACTGCTTCCAGGGACCTCAAAGGAAAGACCTTCGGAATTGTGGGAATGGGTGCAATAGGAAGAAGACTGGCTGAAAGGCTTCTTGTTATGGGATCGGGGATAATCTACCATGATTCGGTAAGACTACCGGATTCTGTGGAGGAAGAGCTTGGTGTGACTTTTGTTCCACTCGAAGAACTCCTTTCTGCCTCTGACATAATTTCTCTCCATGTGCCCCTGACCGCTGAGACCAAACACATGATAGGAAAGAAACAGTTTGATTTCATGAAGACAGGTTGCATATTCATCAACACATCAAGAGCGGAGGTTGTTAAAACCTCCGATCTGATTGCTGCATTGAAGAGCGGAAAGATAAGGGCTGGAATTGATGTATTTGACCGGGAACCTCCTGATTTTTCATCAGAACTGTTCAAGATGGATAACGTTCTCTTCAGTCCCCATATAGCCGGCGTTACGGTTGAGAGCCAGGGAAGATTCATAGAAGAAACCGTAGCGAATGTAATAAGATACATCCAGGGTGTGGAACCCATAAACAGGGTGGTGTGATGAAGGGATATGAAATATTTGCAGAGAGCCTTGAGAGGCTTGGGCTTGAGAGAATTTTTGGCAACCCCGGAACCACCGAAATACCAATGCTGCAGGGCATAAACAACTATGTCCTGACTCTCCACGATTCCATATCTGTCGGCATGGCTGACGGGCTGTCACAGATTTCACGTCATCCTGCAATATGCAACCTGCATACAATGCCCGGCATCGGAAACTCAATGGCATTTATCCACACTGCATCTATGAACAGATCTCCGGTCGTAATAACTGCCGGACAGCAGGATTACAGGCACATATTCTATGACCCGATCCTGTCCGGGGATCTTACTGGCACAGTAAAAGACCTGGTAAAGTACCGTTACGAGATCAAGGACGTGGCTGATATTTACAGGGCACTGAAAAGATCTGTCCAGGTAGCAATGACACCACCCACTGGCCCCGTTTTCCTCAGCTTTCCCATGAATTTCATGGACCAGGATTACACAGAATTTTTTGAACCTTTCAGGGAGGCAGGAAATGAAACACTGAATCCTGATGCCGTAGAGGAAATAGCCATGGAAATTAACCGGTCTGAAAATCCGGCCGTAATTTTCGGGTATGAGATTGATCTTTACGGATCATTCAAAGAGGCGGTACAATTTGCAGATAAGCTGGGTGTTCCGGTTTACGGAGAGCCGCTTTCATCCAGGGGATGTTTTCCCACCGATGATCCACATTATGCCGGGGACCTTCCACCAGCAGCATCACTGATTGACATAAGGCTCGCGCAGAATGACCTTGTCCTCATTATCGGCGGAGACCTTACACTATATCCCTATACCCCATCCCCAATTCTTCAGGGAAAGAAAATCATACTGGTCGGTACCGATATTTCAGGAAAAATAGGAACCGGCTATAACATGAATCCAAGATTATTCCTCAGCGAGATCGTGAAACATATCCATAAGAAAGGCAATTTCTCTAAAACGACAGACTATTCCCTCAGGTCCTCAATTGCGCTTGCCAGAAAGCGGCTTGAACCCCTCTTTGTAATGTCTGAAATACGCAGGAATTTTTCAGATTATACAATTGTGGATGAATCAATATCTGCATCGCAGATTCTCAGGGCAGTGGTTGGATACAGGCCGGAATCATATTTCACAGCCAAGACCGGCCAGTTGGGATGGGCTCTCCCTGCAGCAGCCGGCATTGCCACAACCGGAAAAAGAGTGTTATGCGTTGTAGGTGACGGTTCACTGATGTACACAATCCAGACTTTATGGACCATAAGAAAATACAATCTGCCTGTCAGGCTTATAATCCTGAACAATGGGGGCTACATGATACTGAGAAGCTTTTCAGGCAGTTATTACGGGGGCATGAAGGACAGGGATTTCCTGAGGCCGGAAATGGACCTTCCCAGACTGGTTGAAGCTTTTCACATACCCGTGGAAATTGCAGACCCGGATATGGGTAACCTTAAGTGGCTAAGGGAGGGAGATGAACCCAGGGCGATTATAGTGAACTCAAAGTACGACATACCAAAGATGTTCATATGAGAACTCAGATGTCCCGGATTCCCTCTTGGCTTTACTGGTCCTGGTCAGATATTATGAGGCCGTAGGCAACACGGTCAAAGTCACTTTCCTTCTCGTTGATGAAGAGATGGCGTGTCTGGGTGTATTCAAGGATTCCCTCAAGTCCAAGTTCACGTCCAGTGCCACTTTTCTTGAATCCTCCTCTTGGTGCAGCAGCAGAAAGCATATGGTACTCATTTATCCACACTGTCCCGGCTTCAATTCTGGATCCGATGTCAAATGCGGCTTTCATGTCCCTGGTCCATACCCCAGAAGCAAGCCCGTATTTACTGGAATTGGCAATCCTGACTGCTTCATCGGCACTTTTGAATTCTGAAACTGCAAGCACCGGACCGAATATTTCCTCCTTTGCCACGGTCATTGCATCAGTGACATTGTCCAGTATTGTAGGCGGGAAATAAAATCCGCCTTCAGGAACACTTTCACCTAGTTCCCTCTGGTAGAGTATCCTTGCGCCCTGGCTTTCTCCCTCCCTTACCAGGCTGCCAATCTTTTTCAGCTGATCACCGGTTGTTATTGCACTTATCTCGGTCTCCATGTCCATTGGGTTTCCGGCCTTCATGTTTTTGAGATGTTCCGTCATCTTTCCAATAAGCTTCTCTCTTACAGATGAGTGGACAATCAGTCTGCTTCCTGATTCACATAACTGCCCGGAATTAAGAAATATCCCGAAAAGTATTCCTTTTGCCGCATGGTCCATGTCAGC
>JAJZKL010000164.1 GCA_021804185.1 Thermoplasmata archaeon
CCTATCAACAACCTTTAGAACCTCATCTCCAAGGGCAACGCCGCATACCCTGGAACGTCAGTACTGCGCAACACCAAAAAATCAGGCTGCAGCATCAACCTGAGGCTTTGCGGTTCTTATTCCGGCATAGAAGAAACTTGCCAGTAATATGAGGACAAACATTACGAGCCAGAGCCTCCTGAAGCCAACCATATCTATTATCACTGCAGAAAAAATGGGACCTATTATTCCGCTGGTCTGCCAGAACATATTGGAGATGCCAGATGCACTTGCTGCCTCATTTCCGCCTATACGTGCTGCCATATCGGAATTTCCAGGGGTTATCAGGAATCTGAAGAACCCCATGATAAGTGAAATGGCTATGAGTGCCATCGCACCATATGCAACAGAAATCATGGCCACCATGCCTCCATATACCAGCAGAGAAATGATAAGTGTATTCCTGGCACCAATCCTGTTGGAAATTTTTCCCGAGAAAATTGTGGCCGGAATTCCGGCTGCAGCCATGGCAGAAAAGATGAGTCCTGCCAGGGTACCATTGACACCGATACCAACAAAATAGCCATATGCGTACAATGTTATGGACCAGTAGGAGAGAAAGAAAAGGAAACCCCCAACTGAAAGCATTATCAGGTTCGGGTTTCCAAGGAGTCTGAAGTTGATCCTCCTGATACGTCTCTCAGTGTCAAGCTTCAGGGACATCACAGCAACCATAAGGGAGCCAGCAGTGGTTGTATAGTAGCCCCACTGCCATCCATAATGTATGGCGATCCATGGGAGAGCAAGCCCTGTAACTATAATTGCAAGAGGCCATGCAATGCTATAGTATCCTATTGATAGGGTAAGATTGCTTGCATAGTAAGTCCGCATTATGTTAATGGATGCAGGATAGATCCAGCCGGCGGTGAGTCCCATTGCCAGGCTTGAGGCGTATTCCTGCGTCACGTTGACAGAAAGCCCTGATGTAAGGGTTGAGATTGCCAGTCCTATGAGTGCCAGGAATACTATCTTTCCGCCGGAGTATCTGTCCGAGAGGAATCCGGCAGGTAGCTGAACAAGGGCATATCCCGCAAAGAACAGTGCAAAGGCAAGCGCCTCCTGCCCAACATCAGGGTGGAAAGGCATGTATACTACCAGGACGCTCCAGGAAAGCCTGGAATAGTAACTGAAGAAGAAAGATGCGCTTGCAACAGCCATAGGGTATATCCTTCGCATTCTACAGCTTATTGAAAGAAGCAATATGGTTGTTTGCAGGCCCCCATCTTAGAAACAATATGCTGAATGAGGGTCTGCAGGAAACAATAAATGGAGGACCTGGGGTGTCCGGCAGGTGGATCAGTTGTTTTTCTTTTCCCGTTTGATAGTTATGGGAATAACATTGTTCTCGAATTCCATCATGGCTATGTCAACGGGATCCATAATGTGGGGAGGAACATCAATAATGACAGGGGCGCCCATGGAAATCTGAAGGGCCCTTGCCCCAATAATCCTAGCTTTTTCAAATTTGGTAAACGTCATAAGAACCAATGGAATCGATAGGTAATGAAACAGAATATATTAAAACTTGCATGGTTTGTAATTTGATGCGCTGAATGCAGGGATTTATAATGGCATTAGGATGTGTAATGAAAAAATACCTGGAAATTTAATCTTGCATTGTTTAACGGACAATTGAGCCAGCCTTGACAGGCTCGTGCGTAACAATGAGGTTCCCGGAAACATTAAGTGGCAGGATTTCGCCGTCAATCTCCGCCACGACCCTGGGCATTCCGTCAATGTCCTCAACATGCAGTTTAAGATCCCTCAGACGGTCTATATCTATTTTTCCTGAGGAATTGTAGTCGAAATCACCTATTCTGACGGGAGTACCAGGCTTCACGCTCTGATCTTCAGGGGTAACCAGAGACACACGCCTCCCGTCATCGGCTGCAAGCAACATTCCCTGCGACTCTTCCCCCCGTAACCTGGCCCATTTCAGATTATCAACGATGACAACCTTCCTCCCAACCAGTTCATTCTCTCTGTAGTAGGGCCTGAGACCCGCAACTACCTGTGCTTGCCGGTAACCGAGATTAACCCTGATGATGTAGAGTTTGTCAGCCGATGGATGGGGGGCAACGCTGGATATCTGTCCAACCTTGAGATCGGCAAAATTCGGATTGTCCCTTATGATATCAAGTTTCCTAAAGGGAGGATCTGACCTGACTGGAGAGAAAGAAGATCCATTGAATGTGAATAGGGTCATGCTGAATCCTTCTTTGGAAAACTTTTCCGACCCGATAATTTTCAGAATGGTCTCGGCAGAAGAAGGGATGAAAGGATATGCCATAGCAGCCTGCTGTTCAGCTAACACCAAGGAAATATGGAGTTTCATTGAGCACTTTTCAGGGTTCGTCTTTCGGAGCGCCCAGGGTGCGGAATCGTTGAAGTAAGTGTTGGATAGCCTGACCAGCTCCATCCACTGAGCAAGTGCTTTCTTAATCTCCACATTTTCCATGTGGTTGCGGTAGGTTGCTACAATATCTGCGGCGGACGAGATAATCTTCCGATCATCTTCATCCATCAGATTTTCATTAAATCTGGGGCTGATGTTGTTGTTTACCACGAACGAGGATATCCGGTGGATGAAATTGCCAAACTTGTCAATAAGCTCAGTGTTAACCCTGCTTTGGAGATCCTCCAGGCTGAAGTCCGAGTCACCACCCTCGGGAAGATTGAATGCGAGATAGAACCTTAGATAGTCCCTATCAACAACCTTTAGAACCTCATCCACTGAAAATCCGATTCCCCTGCTCTTCGAAAATTGCCTTCCCTTAAACCTTAGGTACTCGTTTGCAACAACCATGTGCGGCAGATTGTACTGTCCTTTTGCCAGCAGCATTGCAGGCCAGATTATGGTATGGAAGGGGATATTATCCTTTCCCATGAAATAGTAGTTTGGAACTTCCGGATCGAGGTAGAATTCCTTCCAGTAATCATTCCTGCCAATTCTTGATGAATATATCCTTGCACCGGAAACATACCCCATGAGAGCCTCAAACCAGACGTATATCCTCTTATCCTCATAGCCCTCTACCGGAACTGGCACACCCCAGGAGATATCCCTGGTTATTGGGCGTTCCTTCAGTCCTCCGCGTATGAAATTCCTAGTGAAGGCCATTACATTGGGACGCCAGTTAGTTCTGGTGGAGAGCCATTCCAAGAGGTCTTTCTGGAACAGGTCAAGCCTGAAAAACAGGTGTTTTGTCTCCCTGAATTCAGGTGTGGTACCGTGGAGAATGCACCTTGGATCCTTGAGATCCTGGGGATCCAGTGTCCTTCCACAGTTGTCACACTGGTCTCCCCTTGCCTGAGGAAATCCACAGTAGGGGCAAGTCCCCTCAATGTATCTGTCCGGCATGAACCTGTTGTCGCTGAGGCAGAAAGGTGAAACCATCATCCTTTCCGTGAGGTACCCCTTCGTCATGAAGTCAAGAAAGAACTCTCGTACCACTTCGGCATGTTCTGGATAGGTAGTCCTGGTAAATATGTCGAAATTTATATCCAGGTTTCTGAATGTTTTCAGATGTTCCTCATGAAAACGCGAGGAAACGATATATGGATCGACCTTCTCCTTCTCAGCCGTAATAGTGATGGGTGTTCCATGCTCATCGCTTCCTGACACAAAAAGAACCTCATCTCCAATCATCCTATGGTACCTGACAAATGCATCTGCATTCAGGTAGGCTCCCGCTATATGGCCGGGATGAAGGGAACCGTTTGCGTAGGGTAAAGCACAGTTCACTAGGATTTTCAATGCTGATTGGCACCTCTTTCCTGGCACATTATGTTATGGTATAAATTTGATTGCTGGGTCTGCCGATCAGGTGGATATTGCGGTTTTGAACCTATCCAATACCCAGTTCCTGTCAAGGTTTGCCAGGAAATAACCAAGTCTCGGCCCCCTGTCCTTGCCGGTAAGGATTCTGTAAAAAGCACCGAAGCCACTCTTGGGATCAATTCCACTTCGTCTTACGAGATCATGAATGGTGTTGTGAATGGTCTCAGCATTCCATTCAATCTGTGGAATAGTGCCAATAAATGCCTTTACAAGTTCCCTTTCCTGTGAAGTCAGTTCAACCCTGGTTCCCGAAGGAAGTATGGAGAATTTCATCTGCTCAGGTGCATATTTGCTTACCCATGCCCTCACAAGATCGATCTCATTTCTAAGTTCTGGGGTTATCTGATTGGCAGAATATCCGCCGCGCTTGAGTGCTGCAAAGAGCTGCGTCTCGTCTTTGTATATCTGTACCAGTGTGATGAGATGCCTGAACCTAACAACATCCTCCGGCTTCTCGTCCCGAATTCTCGAGAGCTCATAAATTCTCCTTGCTTCCTGGTCATCCGAGGCCTCTATGCCAAAGTAAATGTCCCTGTATCTCTCAGCGCGTTTTATCTAC
>JAJZKL010000165.1 GCA_021804185.1 Thermoplasmata archaeon
GGCTGGGAGTGGACTGACAGCTTCATATCTTTCTAGAAATGGCCTGACAGTAAGGATTGATGCACTTGGCACACAGTACCTCCCGGGGACGCTCAATTACCGCTATAACCTGTCTTATAATAACAGCCTCGGAGCCCTTTCTTCTCCATCCTCCCAGGTAACCCATTACATATCTCCTGTTGTTCTAAAGCCTCAGAGCTCCACTGGTTTCATTACCCTTACATTCAAGAAGGTGTCAAAGCCAACAGTGACAGCATCCTCAATTACAGAATACTGGTCTAACATGGTTTCTTCAAACTATGTTCTGAACAGTTCGGTCTCAAACACCCTGTTTGTGGCCCCAGTGGGGAAGGATGTGAGCCTTAACCTCTCAAATGCTTTCTATAATCCTGTAACAGGTACGGATGACTACATGAATTCACTGAACTACAGCTGGAAAACAAACGCAACTGTGGTTGGTGGACAGTACACCTACAATTCTACCTTAATGTTCCCAGCAGCAGGATCATATTATGTTAATGTGAGCTATGAAAGTGCCTCTGGTGCAACAAACACAACAAACTTCTCAGTTGTGTCCACTTACGGAAAGGTGACTCCCTCAATTAATGTATCATACCATGGTAAGGCACTTCTTAATGTGAAAAATGCGAAAAACACCACATATAGCTTTTATGTTCCACTGCTTGATTCCGTATCTTTCAGCTCTTCAGGCTCCTTCTCAAGCGTTGTATTCAAGGGTCAGACATACAACATCTCTCTTGTTGCAACATGGGGGTTGCCCGGTTATGTTAGCACAGGGCAGTCCATATCATACACATACAAGACATTCAACTACACAAATAGAGCTCCGCAGATGGGATACATGAATATAACATCCATTACTGGTCAGAGATACGTTAATGTGACTCTGGCTGCGACAGTCAATGATACCGTAGCTCCAACTCCTGTCATAACAATATACAATTCAGCCGGAAAGATAGAGTCTAACCCTGTTGCTGGAAATGTTACAACATTCTCAGCCAACACCTCCACTGACAACTATTATCCAACAAGTGATCTGAAGTACAACTGGTCCATATTATACAAAAATGGAACAGTTGCCAAACCAAGCAGCACTACATACCAGATTATAGGAAATATGTCTTTCAATGACACTTCTTACATCAAGGTGAGGTTCGAGACACTGAACAATATGGTTGTTTCCCTCAGTGCTTCCAATCCCTCACATCTCACTGGTTACGATAATAAGACAGTGACAATGCTCTATAGCACTCCAAGGATAGTCGTGGATTCCGTTTATGCTCCGAAGCCTCTTACTCAGGGTGTTCAGTCAACAATTAACATAACAGTATCCAACAATGGAAGTGTTTCTGCCAGCAACTATACGATATCTCTCTACATAAATGGCAAATTTGTTATTTCGCACAACTATAATGAAACACTTGCAGCAGGCGCATCCAGGAACCTTTCGTTTACATTCAAATCACCTGTTTCTGGCAAACCGGATTTCCAGTTCAGGCCCTATAATACCAGTGAGCCAACATTCTTTGCAGTATACAACTCTTACAGTACCAATCTGACTGTTAAAGCTCCCTCTTACGTGGCAGAGATCGTAATTGGAATTATAGTGGTAGTCATTATACTTGTAGGTGTGGCTTATTCCAGGCTTGGTGCAAGACCACAGAAGAAGGCAAAAGCTATATCACGAAAGGATGAGCCAAGAAAGAAACTGGAAGAACCAAAGAAAAAACTTGAGGACAAGGACTCATCAAATAAGAAGAAATGATTACATTTCTTCAAGAATTTTTATTCCAAGAAGGTCTGTAGAGTCTTCTACAATTTTTCTATAAAACTTTAAGATTTCAATTCTCCTTCTCTTTGTAGATTCTTCCGCGTTTAAAACAGGGCAGGTTCTGTAAAATTCGCTGTAACTTTTTGTAAGATCCAGCAGGTATCCCGCAACTATTTCCGGTTTCAGTTTGCTTGCTGCCTCTTCCAGGAAATATGGGTAGCAGTATATTCTGAAGAGCAGCTCTCTCTCTGCTGCATCCACATTACTATATTCTGGATTGTGAGAATCTGAACCTGTTTTTCTAAGTATACTGGATGCACGTGCGTAAGCATACATTATGTACGGTGCAGAATCGCCTTCAAAATTAAGGGCCTCTGCCCATCTGAATATCATCTGCTTGCTGGCGTTTAGCCTTACTATGCTGAACCTTATTGCTGAAACGGCAACACTTTCAGATATATTCTTCACGGAACTTTCATCCAGATCAGGCCTCTTGGATCTAACAACTTTTTCTGCCTCCTCGATGGTCTTTTGCAGTAATTCATCAAGAGTGACTGTGTTTCCTTTCCTTGTTGACATGCTTCCTGTTTCCAGTGAAACGTAGCTGTAATACATGAAACGTATCCTTTCACGGATGTCCATAAGGTCCTCGAAAACATAGGAAAGCTGTTCCCCGTGGTCCTTATGATTCTCGCCAAGTACGTCAATGGACCACGTGAAATTCTGGAACTTGTAAAGATGATAGGCTATATCTCTGAGGAAATACAGTGAGGTTCCGTTGCTTCTGGTAAGAAAGATTTTTCTGTCACCATTGGTGATATACTTGGCCCCACTCTCTTCCTTTATATGTTCGGCCAGTGAATCCAGCACTTTCGCAGTATCACCGGTTCTTATGAAATTTGACTCCCATGTGTAATCGTCAATCGTTATTCCGATATTCCTGAGAGATGCATTTATGGAGTCAAGAATCACGGAGCATATCTTTCTGATATACTCAACGGTATTTTCCTCACCTGCCTCATATAACTGCATCACCTCCTGGACTTCCTTTTCAATGGAGTCATTCTCTTCCATTTCCCTGTGTATTTTTCTGTAGGCATCCAGAAGGTTTTCGGTTGTGAGGGCATCCTCCCTGCAGTATTTCCTGGCACCCGTACAGAGGGAGGCAACCTGTCTTCCTGAATCATTGACAAAATACTGTGTTGTGACCCTGTATCCGTATCTCCGGAGAATCCTTGCGGTAGAGTCTCCAAGGATGGAGTTTCTGATCCTTCCTATATGGATAGGCCCCGTGGGGTTTGTGCTGGTATGCTCCACTGATATCCTTTCAGGGTCCTGAAAAATATCCGGGAACATTCCTTTGTGCTCCAATTCATTTCTTATGGAAAAAGCAAGGCTCTCAGCATTAAGCCTGAAGTTTATGTACGGGCCTTCAAGGGTTATCCTCTCAATATAATCTACTCCCTGAAAATCTTTCAATACCTGGGCAAAGATATCGTCCGGGTTACCCTTCCCTTTAAGTACACGAAAAATCCTGAAAGTAAAGTCTGCATGCCCTGTTCTGTCAAGTGCCAGGTCCTTTTTGTCAAAATCCGGAAAAAGTTTCCCAAGTTTTTCAGAGATATCCTTCAGGTAATCAGTGAAAATGAGCATGCCTCTCTATCTTTAATATTTATAAGAATATTGGTCTTTCAATGGTTACGGGAAAATGCAATGATTCATGCCGAGAGTTCATAAGTTTCCACATAAGATCTCATCACAGAGAAAAACCTGTCCTGGGAAAGGCTCACTGTGCCATGCTCTTCATTGCTCCATGGTATGAAAATTGAAAGCGGACCCTCATCCGGGTAAGTCTCCCTGAGGACCTTCATCAGGTTTTCCTGTCCTATATCTCTTAGCCTCATAGGATCAATGGAGTATTTCTCAAGTATCTTCCGCATCCTTTCCATCATGCTTCTTGTGCTGACACCGGACCTGTCAGCAAGGTAGCTTTCCAGTATCATGGAGAGGGCCATGAGCCTGTAGTATCTAACAGGGCCTTTCCAAACCTGAGTGATCAGATCCCCCACGGAATTTCCGAACACATTCGGATCCATATCGCTGTCTTTTCTGCATATCAGCTGCGGGGCAAGATTCAGTGCCCTAACAGTGAGACGGTGCAGATTTTCTGGCTTCCTAAGCTCATCCATTTCCGCATAGCTTTCCAGTAGATTGAGTAATGACGAATCTTTCAGGGCTCCCAATCTTACAAGCTCCACAATGTAATCCTTGATCTGCTCCCTGTCCGCTTTGCTGAAGGCAATGGAGTCGAGATATGCCTCGCATGGAAAATATTTTGCAGCGATTGTGTTGGATGAACTTGAAAAATTCAGGCCATATATCCCCCCTACTGACTTTGATAACTGTGCCAGAGGTGTTGTAGGAACGGAAATGAATTTCACACCTCCTCT
Source organism: Thermoplasmata archaeon (assembly GCA_021804185.1). Next base: position 4,243 of record JAJZKL010000165.1, read on the forward strand.
GAATGTGGCTGCAACAAAGCCCGCAAGATCCATAACATCCTGAGGGCCAATAGCAACAATTGCCGAATCTTTGGGGACTTTTCTCTCAATCATTATCTTTACTATCTTCTGGTAATTTCTTATATTTTTAAGATTGATGTCCTCATTAAGAGTGATCTCTGTGAGAAGACCGTTGATA
>JAJZKL010000166.1 GCA_021804185.1 Thermoplasmata archaeon
AGAGACTGCGTGTGTTCCGTCATAATTATTCAAAAACACGGCCGGAGGATCTGAAGAAGATTATGCTCCTGAATGACCACACGGATATTGAAAAAATAATGGAAGAATCAGGAGTTTTTGAAAAGGGTTAAGACTCCCTCATGAATAGGTCCTTGTCCATCAGAGCTTTCAGGCTGCCCAGTTCTTCGGGCCTGAAAATTCCATATTCCGTAATGAATGCAGTCACATATCTTGCGGGAGTCACGTCGAAAGCGGGATTCTTCGCATGGCTTTCCTTCGGGCCTATGCTAGTTTCGCCAATCTTCTTGACCTCCTCCTCACCCCTCTGCTCAACAACAATCTCATCTCCACTTTTCATGGAAAAATCGAACGTGCTCCCCGGTGCAGCTACGTAAAAAGGAACGTTGTTCTCCTTCGCAAGGACGGCTTTTTCATAGGTACCAATTTTATTTGCAAAATCGCCGTTGCTCGCTATCCTGTCCGCCCCGACTATGGCGAGATCGACCTCCTTGTTATGCATATAGTAACCGGCAGCATTGTCTGCGATGATTGCGTGATCTATATTCTCTTGAAGAAGCTCCCATGCGGTCAGTCTTGCACCCTGCAATCTCGGCCTTGTTTCATCCACAAATACGAATATGTTCTTTCCGCTAATCTTGGCCATCCTCATGGGTGCAAGGGCAGTTCCCCAGTCAAGGACCGCGAGTGCTCCAGCATTGCAGTGTGTGAGAATCCTGGAATCTTGCGATATGAGAGAGTTCCCGTATTCGCCAATCTTTTTACATCTTCCTGATAACTCGGTGGCATAACGCCTGGCAGAAGACATAGCGTACTTGTTTGCAGTCATGTACTTTATCGCCTTGAACAGATCATATGCCGTTGGTCTTGTATTCTTTATTAGATTCACTGCATCTTCCATTACTTCCCCATTTTCCTTTGCCATTGCCAGGCCATATGCTGCCGCAACCCCAATAGCAGGAGCTCCCCTGACAACCATGTCTTTGATTGCAAATGCAATATCCTTGGAATTTTTGGCGTCAAATATCTCCACATTTTCAGGGAGTTTCCTCTGATCAATCATCCTGACTGAATTGTTCTCGAACCAAACCGCCTGCAAATTTCTAGCCTGGCCGTCCACGGTGATTTTCATGATTCCTCCAGATCATACCAGGGAATATAAAATATACCGGAAATTCAGGTCCACCGACCGGGTTATCAGAGATCGCCAGGAAAATCATCGGTTTTTATGCAGTCATCAGCCAGAGAGCCCCATGAAAATTTTCCCAATTATGCGCCGATTGAAAATATGGATAATATATGGCACATATCTCTGTTACCGAAATACACCAGAATTCCTCAATTCAATTAAGAATATTTATATCCTGAGGACATATACGAATTGCCTTTGAACATATGGGCCCGTAGCTCAGCTAGGTAGAGCATCTGGCTTTTAACCAGGTGGTCGAGGGTTCGAACCCCTCCGGGCCCGCATAGGCGGTGAATGACGATGGCGAGAGTTAACGTGCTTAAACACGAAATGGTACCAGAACATTATATAGTGGCAAAGAAGGAAGAGGAAACCCTTTTAAAGCAATTGGGAATATCGAAGGACTTGCTTCCTAGAATTAATAGAAGCGACCCAGCAATAAAGGCTCTTGAAGAAATTAATGGTCAGATTGAAGAGGGTACTATAATTAAGATTATCAGGAAGAGTCCTACTGCTGGAACATCTACATACTATAGGGTAGTGGAAAGTGGTGTCTTTAAATGAAGGAGATTATTGATTCGTTTTTTAAGAAGGAAGGTGCAGTTAACCATCAGATAGAACCCATGAACTATTTTCTGGCAACCAAGGACAATCCAAACAACATAATGCAGATGATTGTCGACGAGACAAAGGTTACGGATGATGACGATTTCGGCACCTTGATTCTTGACAAGTCCAAGACCGGCGGCAGGGACATAAGAATTCTTTTTGGGAGAGTCAAGGAAAACGGCAAATATGTTGGAGACTCTACAATCTGGGTTGAGAAGCCGGAGATCAAGGAAGCTTCTGGTGCTTCGAATCAGATCACCCCAAACGAGGCCAGACTCAGGGACCTCAACTATATGGCACCGATAATGCTAAAGGTGGGAATCATAGAGGATGGCGTCCAGAAAGATTACGAAACGATCAAGATCGGTGACATGCCGGTTATGGTGCGCTCAAAGATATGCACCCTTTATGGCGAAAACCTTGACAATTATATAGAAAAGAACAACGGCCCCGTCAATGGAACCAGGGAGGAGAAGCTTCAGTATGTCGGGGAAGATCCCAACGACCCCGGAGGTTACTTCATAATCGGAGGTTCCGAGCGCGTCATAGTTTCACTGGAGGATCTTGCACCAAACCGGATCCTTATAGAATCTGAGGAAAAGTACGAGACAAGAGTTGAGGTGGCAAAGGTGTTCTCTCAGAAGGGAGGATTCAGGGCGCTCACGTCACTGGAAAAGGGAAATGATGGAATTATTAATGTTTCAATTCCAAGTGTCGCTGGAACCATTCCACTGGTCATACTCATGCGAACTCTCGGCATGCAGAAAGATGTTGAAATTCACGACGCAATCAGATCTGTTCCTGAGATGGAACCTATTATCTATGCAAATATTGAGGAAGCAAAAAATATAAAGATCCTGCCTCCAAACGGTATCAATACCACAGAGGATGGTATTGCTTATCTCGAAAAGAGATTTGCCTCTGGACAGGCAAAGGAATACAGGGAAAAGAAAGTTTCACAGATGCTTGACAAATCACTTCTTCCTCACCTTGGGGACTCTCCTGATGACAGGCTCAAGAAGGCAATCTATCTTGGAAGAATGGCAAGATCGCTTCTGGAATTGAGTCTTGGAATCAGGAAGGAGGATGATAAAGATCACCTTTCCAACAAGAGGATAAAGCTTTCCAGTGATCTGCTGGATGAACTTTTCAGAGGAGCTTTCCAGGCTGTCATGAAGGACCTCAAGTACCAGCTGGAAAGAACCTATAACAGAAAGAAGGGAATCAGGCTCAAACCTGCGGTAAGGCAGGATCTGCTCACACAGAAAATGCTCCACGCAATGGCAACAGGAAACTGGACGGGCGGAAGAACCGGAATTTCCCAGCTGCTTGACAGGGTGTCCAACGTTAGTACAATGAGCCATCTGAGGAGAATAATATCGCCGCTGACAAGATCCCAGCCACACTTCGAGGCGAGGGACCTTCACCCCACACAGTGGGGAAGAATATGCCCGAATGAAACCCCCGAGGGACAGAACTGCGGACTGGTTAAAAATGCTGCCCTCATGATAAATGTTACGGAAGGTATAGATCCTTCTGACGTCATGCAGGTACTCAACGATCTTGGAGTGGGTGAAATCAGGGAAGAGAGACCGGATGCAGGCAGGGTTTACCTGAATGGTGACCTTGTGGGATACCATGACAATCCATCCGAATTGACAAATCAGATAAGATCAAAGAGACGGAATGGGGAAATATCCCATGAAGTGAACATAAAATATGACTCCAAGACCAGCGAGGTTGTAATCAACTGCGACAGGGGCAGGCTCAGGAGGTTATTGCTTGTTCTCAACAACGGGAACACACTTATAGATTCAAAAATTCTAAAAAAGGTTGGTAACGGCGATTACACAATCCCGGACCTGTTGAAGATGGGAGTCATCGAATGGATAGATGCTGAGGAGGAAGAGAATCTCTATGTTGCAGTCTATGCTTACGAACTTCCTGACACGTGCCCGCACTGCCATAACTATCTTTACAGAAGCATGGTTAAATGGGAGGACCCGGGAAAAGTGACAGCGCAGGCTCCAGAGGAATTCGAACTCAGATGCCTTTCCTGCAACGGTCTCCTGAAGGCCAGAAGTCTTCTCACCACAGAGCACACACATCTTGAAATCGATCCAGCGCTCATTCTTGGTGTCGTGGCATCAATGATTCCGTATCCTGAGCATAACTCATCCCCAAGAATCACAATGGCAGCCGCAATGACGAAACAGTCCATCGGTCTGGCAGCCACTAACTTCAGGATAAGAAGCGACACCAGAAGCCATGTGCTCCACTATCCGCAGATCCCGCTCGTCAAGACGCGCATAATGGATTACGTTAATTATCAGAAAAAACCTGCGGGGCAGAACTTCGTTGTCGCTGTGCTGTCTTACCAGGGATACAATATTCAGGATGCAATAGTCTTCAACAAAGCTGCCATTGAAAGGGGAATCGGAAGGAGCTCATTCTTCAGAACATATACCGCCGAAGAGAGAAGATACCCCGGTGGCCAGGAGGATCGTTTCGAGATCCCTACCCACGATGTTCTTGGTGCAAGAGCAGAGGAATTTTACAAGAATCTTGACGAGAACGGCATAATATTCCCTGAATCATATGTC
>JAJZKL010000167.1 GCA_021804185.1 Thermoplasmata archaeon
CCACTCCACAAAGACTTTGATAGAATGTTTGCTTTTGCTCAGAGGTTCCTCTGTCTTCTCCATGGTGAGCATACCAAGCCCCATGCATTCGGGGCAGACATCCTTGTGATCAGATGTTATGACTGTACCAGTTCCGCCACATCTCTCACAAACAACTTCCTCAGTAGCCAATATTTTAACATGCCTTGCTGGTATAAATGATTGTTCAGTAACGAAGCCCACTGCACCTTACAAAGAATGAAAGAAAGGCGGTATGCCCTATAATGTCGTTATCCGGCCTTGTTGCCCCTTCACGGACAAGTATGCGCCTCCTCAGAATCTCGCTGCATTCAAGCACGTAGAAACCGGATTTAGCAAATGTGGTATGTGCCTTTTCCACCTGATTGAACGTTGGAAGGTATGTGCAGAATATGGCGCCAGGTTTTAGGATTTTCTTCATTGATTCAACTGCCAGCCATGGTTCAGGTAGGTCGAGCATTGCTGCATCGAACTTCTCCCCTGAGCTGAAATCCTCGATCCTGGAATTCACAATTTCCCAGTTCTTCTCCCTTTTGAGAAATTTACGCAAAGAGATGAGCCCATCACAGTTTGAGCTGTTTTCCTCCACCGTAACGAGGAAGCCAGAATCTCCGATTGTATCCAGGATATGAGAGCTCATTGCTCCTGAACCTCCACCTGATTCCAGAACCCTCATGCCAGGTTTCAGAGAGAGGACCTTCATTGAATAAGCTGCATCCCATGGCTGGATGATCTGGGTTCTTCTTTTTACCATATCACCCATTCTGAGTGTGGTGAATGGTGTGACGACAAGCTCCTCCCCTTTAACCCTTATTATGTCACCAGGCTCAAGAACGAAGGATGGGGATGTGCCAATTGTCCTGCCGTTCAGCTCTATTTTCTTAGACTCAGTATCGTAAGAGCCGGCCGATCCGCTTCCTGAGAGCAGGGAGAAAAGCACCATCAGTGTTTCGGTCCTCCGTAGTAGCCAATGATTATGTCAGATACATTTGTGCCAGTGAATCCTGTTATTATGGCGGATGAATACTTATCAAGCAGTGAGAAAGAATCCGATCTTGAAAGGCTATCCTCTATCTCATTGTTCGTGACCTTATCCTTAAGGTCATTATCAGCTATCCCCCCCATGGCTCCGCTGTTTCCATCCATGCCATCGGTGCCAATGCTGGAGAACAGAAATTCCTCATTGCTGAATTTCTGCATTACCCTCAGGGCCAGCTCACAGTTCCTCCCGCCTTTCCCCTTACCAACTATCCTGGAGGTTGTTTCCCCTCCACCAACAAACCAGAAAGGCTTTTTCTCAGTTTTGTAGATCTCCCTTGCCTTTTCAACGATCCATGAAGAAACTTCAATAACATTTCCACTCAAACCGCTTCCTATAGATATTGCAGGAAATCCACTCTCTGTGAATTTTTCCATGAATGCCCCTATAAAATCAGAGTTTCTTTCTATAATGGATGTATGGATCCTGTCCCATTCCGAGGAAGGGATAGGAGAGTATGAATAGTTTCTGGAAATTTTCTCAAGGCCCGGGCAATTGCCAATGTACCTTCCAATTATGTCCAGAGTCTGCTTCCTATCAATTTTAGGTTGAACAAGGGGGCCGGAAGCTATCAGTGCCGGATCATCCCCCGGCACATCCGAAATAAGGAAGTCATAAATCTTTCCCGCGCCGGTCTTTGTGAGGAGTTTGCCACCCTTGACCTGAGACATGGCAATTCTGATTGCGTTCAGCTCCTTTATATTGGCCCCATTCCCCATAAGGCAATCTGAAATGTCCGCCATCTCATTCACCGTAATCCAATTCTCCGGATACTCAAAAAGAGCGGACCCCCCACCGGAAATAAGTGTTACGAGAATGTCACTCTTTTTAAGGCCTCTTATGAGATCAAGTATTCTCCCTGTCGAACTGCATGATTTCTCTGATACCCGCGGATGGGTGCCATGAAGAAGTTCCAGTTCAACCCACCTGTCTGTCTGTTCTATTCCCTCGGGTACTGTTATTATGGCTTTTTTTATCTTTCCAGTGAGAGCACGCCTGAGTCCTATGTACATAGATAAAGAGGCTTTGCCGAAGCCAATGGCATAAATATCACCACCTGAATTGCCTTTAATGTGTTCATGCACAGCCTCCTCCACCCTCCTTGCAGGGTCCATTTTGGAGAATGTACTCTCAATGGATGACAGAAGCGTCTCCCTTTTCTCTGTGCCCATAATGGAGGACCTGTTCTTGATCAGGGATGGCTCACTCGTCATATACTACCTCCAGACCCGATAGATGCCATTGCACCATGCCTCCACGCACATTTAACGGATTTGTGAATCCAGACTGAAGTGCCAGGTTGCATGCATAGAGGCTTCTATCACCAGTGGCACATACAAATACCAGCTTCTTCCCTCTTTCAGCCGAGTGTTCTTTAAGAAATGTTTCAAGGCCGGAAAGAGGAACATTTATGGAGGAGGGAATATGCCCAAGGTCTCCGATGAATTCCGAATTTTCCCTCACATCCACAAGAAGCATTTCCTCTCCATCATCCATCATTGTGAAAATATCAATTGGATTGGCATGTGTAACTGTTCTCTGCATGACGTAATCATTGCTACTTATCATATATTATTTTTCAGAGCAGAGAATGAAACGGCATCCTGCAATGAACATCCAGAATGCATGGATTTCAATACATGAAAACCTGAAATGACTGTTTTAATAGCTTACTGCGATTCTTTATTCAGATGATCAGGGAGAATGCTACAAAGATACTGATTCTTCTTAGTTTCGAGAATCTCACCTTATATAAAATATCCAAATATCTGGCCAAGTTCAACGGGCCACAGTCAAATGGGACCATATCCCCAATACTCAAAAATCTTGTCAGTGAAGGCTACATAAAATTCAGCAGGCTGGGGCCACGAAAGGTATATAGCCTTACCGAGAAGGGCAAGCAGTACGTGTCAACACTTCAGTCTCTCAATGAGGTTTTGAGGGAGAAGATATTCTCAGATTCAATCGCTGAGAAGTTCCTTTATCTGGATCTCTTCAGCAATCTGGAAGATGGAAATATTCTAAGGGATACGCTTGAATCCATCAGTGGGGAGCTCCTTGCAATTCTGTGGCTTGCCTTCACATTCAAAAAGGACGGGCATGAGGGCAAACTGTCTGAGCTGACAAGAAAACTTTCTACTGTAAGGGAGGAATTGCTTCAGTATCAGTAATTCCAAGCTATGGTCTTATATGTTTTATAGCACCTCTTCCATCATGTGGCATGACTTTCTCAGTTGTGGCCTATGATCCGGAAATGGATGAGTGGGGTGTTGCAGTAGCGAGCAGATATCTCTCAGTAGGGTCTGTTGTTCCGTGGGCAATCCATGGAGTAGGATGTGTGGCAACACAGGCCATGGCAAACTATTCTTACGGCCCAAAAGGGCTTTCTCTTCTTGCAGACAGAGGGGCTGAGGAAACATTAAAGACCTTGATATCTCAGGATCCGGAGAGGGAACACCGCCAGGTTGGTTTAGTGGACAGGCATGGGAATGCAGCCAGTTTCACTGGAAACAAATGCTTTGATTATGCTGGTAATATCGTGGGCAAGAATTTCTCAGTTCAGGGGAACATCCTTGCTGGTTCAGAGGTTCTTAAGAAAATGGCCGAAGTCATGGAAAAACCAGGCAGACTTGAATACAGGCTTGTAGATTGCCTTAAAGCGGGAGAATCCGCAGGTGGTGACAGAAGGGGCAGGCAGAGCGCCGCTATCCTTATCGTCTCAAGGAAAAGGGAATTTGAGCCTACCTCAGGCAAATTAATGGAGATTAGGGTTGAAGATCATTCAGACCCTCTGAAGGAACTTGAAAGGATAAGGGATCTCTGGGTCCTCATGTTCTACGACAACGAAAAGGTTCCTGTGGAGAAATACAGAGAACAGATTAACTCCAGGCTCAAGAAACTAGGGTTCAATACCCTTGAAGAGTGGGCCGGAATAAATAATTTTGAACACAACCTGAAGGACGGGATGATCGGAAGGAGAACCCTTGATTATCTGCTTTCCGGGTGATTACTCTGGCCAGCCAGCCCTACAACATAGGTGTCATTGGAGGTAGCGTTGCGGATAATGATAGCTATCGGATAGCGAGGGAACTTGGAGGGATTCTTGCCAGAAGGGGCCATATTGTCCTGTGCGGAGGGCTACACGGGATTATGGAGGGTGTATCAGAGGGTGTGAAAGAAGCAGGAGGAATTGTTATCGGAATCCTCCCGGGATACAGCCCTGATTCCGGAAATAAATATCTGACAGTGGGCATACCCACTGGAATAGGATACATGAGAAATTTTCTCATAATCAGGGGGGCTGATGTGGTAATCTCAATTGATGGTGCCACAGGTACTCTTTC
>JAJZKL010000168.1 GCA_021804185.1 Thermoplasmata archaeon
TCGCCGGTACCGAGTTCCTTCTCAATGTACTGAGGGAACATTGCGGTAAGCATGGCTGCTGCCTGTATTGCCACAGTCTTGGTTATTATGACGGCATCGCCGGGTCTCGACATTGCGGAAGTTATGTATTCATCATCATTTCCTGTTCCCATCATCGTGGCGCCTCCAACCATAGGGTAGTTCGTTCCTTCATATCTGGCAGTATGTCCTGTGACAACCGCAACTCCATATTTCCTGCATTCCTCATGCACTGTGTCCCACATTTCTGTTATTTCCCTGTCCTTAATGGAAACAGGCAGGTTCAGGTCTACGCTCAGGTACTCCGGTGGAAGGCCGGATGTACATAGATCGGAAGCTATGATATGAAATGCAAACCAGGCGGCTTTATGCCATCCAAGAGACGGATGTATGGAGAATGGGTCTGTAGTCACGGCCATTACTCTTCCCGGAGCAATTCTTATCACTCCTGTGTCCACGCCGCTTTTTGGCGGCACGATAACCTCACTTCTCTTTGCACCGGTTTTCGGTAGTATGTATTTTTCGAAGTAAGCCTTGGTTATTTTTCCAGCTTCATTTGCCATTCTTATTCCTCCAGCCATGATTCAGAGAACCGAATCCCTTTCCCATGATCAGTGAGTTAATGATAGCGCCCTGGAGATATTCTCTCGCCATGGTGATGGATGACGCGAGATCATTGCCCAGTGCAAGGAATGAGGCAATGGCAGAAGAGTAAGTATCTCCGGTTCCATGTGTGTTCTTTGTATCTATCCTCAGTTTCACGAATTCCCTGAAACGCGAACCGTCGTAGAGGATATCCTTCACGTATTTCCCTGTGGAATGGCCTCCCTTGATCAGGACCCTGCAGCCCGTATCCGCAAATATTTTCTCAGCAGCCTTTCTCACATGGTCTCCCCTTGATATGCTCAAACCGGAAAGCATCTCGGCTTCAGGTATGTTCGGTGTGACGAGATACGCTATTCCCAGAAGTTCCGATTTAAGAGTCTCCACGGCGCTCTCATTCAGGAGTCTTGCACCTGTCTTGGACATCATTACGGGGTCTACTATCACTTTCTTTACTGAGTATTCAGTGAATTTTGAACTTACAGCATCTATGATCTCACCGGAATAGAGCATGCCTGTCTTGGCAGCATCGGCCCCCATGTCGGAAAGGACGGCATCCATCTGCTTTCCCACAAAATCAGGATTCATTGGAAAAATTCCGGATACCTCAACAGAATTCTGGGCGGTCACTGCGGTGACGGCGGATGTTCCAAACACTCCCAGTGCGGTCATTGTTTTCAGGTCAGCCTGTAATCCGGCACCTCCGCCGGAATCTGAGCCGGCTACCGTAAGCACTACCGGAAGTCCTCTTTTCATCACAGGCTTGCCCTCCCCGTTTCGTTTCCCTTGATGAACCATACAACGGAGCCGATAAACCCTATTGACCACATCACGGTTGCAAATATCATGTAATTCAGGGTTGAAAAGTTCACAAGCAGAAAGAGCGAAGCGATGTATAGGCCGTAAGCTATCCCTCTGACGGAAGCGATGCCTCTACCGCGCCATCCGGTGTCGAAAAGTTCAGGTTGCAGAAGTTCCCGGGAAGCCCAGCCCAGTTCACTGAAGAACGAATTGATAAGTACCAGAGCAACAAACAGTATCAGGGAGGATGAGAAGAACAGGTAGGGTATGAAGAGCGTCATTGACAAGAATCCTCCTGTGTATGCAAAAAGTGCAAGAAGTTTCCTGGATACCATATCAATTAAGAAAATTGCGAGAATACCTGTCGCTGACGTCCCCAGGCCTGACGAAAATGCTATCAAGCTGACATACATGGGGAATCTGTATGGCCCCATGACAAAAGTCACCAGCGCGAAAGTGAGAACGATTGTTATGGCGAACGACAGCAGGACAAGAAATTTCAGTATCCCCCTTGAATCGATTTTTGGTATGGCTGCAACTGACCGGGAAACATACTTCCATCTTATGCTCTCCGGTATCCTCACTCTGGCGTAAATGGCTATGACAAGTCCGGCAACCGCCATTATCCCGAAAAGAAGCTTCTGGAGGTAAATATTGGCAGGAGTCAGGAGAAATACCCCTGAAAGGACTGCCACGCCGATGTTTGCAGAGTTTGACACAAGGATCAGGACCTTTCCGCGATACCTTGCAGGGAAGAGTTCTGCCATGAATACCAGTGACACGGTTTCTACACCGCCGAATCCCATTTCGGCCAGAATAATTGATATGATGATCTGTAGAACGTTAGTGGAGAGGATGATCCCGGCTATTCCAATAGCCCCAATCAGCATGGTTGTCATGAAGATATTCCTCCTGCCAAACCTGTCTGCAAGGAATCCCATAAGTAAGTTTCCAATCAGGAGGCCAGCTGGAGATGCCAGAAGGACGTAACTTGTGTAATCCCGGGGAACTACTGGCCATTCAGTTATTAGTGGGGCAACAACAAGTAAAATACCCCAGACAAAGAAGCTCGTGACCATTGTAACCATCATAAGTGAATGAGTTCTGGTCCACGCCATCCCATCAAGGGCTTTTCTGAGATCGCCGTAATTATTGAACAGGGCTGGGTCGATGGAATTAAGATCAATCATCAACGCAAACCCCCTTCGCAGAACAACCCGGAATAGCAAACATTTCCATAGCTTACATAACTGCTATATAAAGCTGGTTCAATTCCTAAATCTAAGATACACACAAACATCCCTCCGCCAGCATTACCTGGATCAGGTTCCAAGGGTCGACCGCAAGGTCCTCTCAGCTTCACCAGAAGCTCCCCTAGTATCCTTTCATTTAAATTCAATATTTAAAGATTATTGAAATGGAACCTTTTAAGTACCACGCGCTTTAATGGCACTTGGAGTTTGAAGCTGGCCTGACAAAAAATCAAAGAAATTGTGGAATGCCTTCGAACCGGTATTCCGGTCGACACTGGTTCATCCTTTCGTGAAAGGAATGAAGAATGAGTAAACGGCGGAACCCGTCTTCACAATTTGCGCCGTTCAGGATTCACTATAACTCATGTATTTTGAAAGGATATTGCAAAAATTCTCGCTGGATTCCAGTGTTCCATAACGTCAGTGGCCTTCAGGAAACCCTGTCAGGTTTCATTGCTCGTGAAGAAAGGCCTGTATGAGAGTTACCTGAAATCGTGGAATCTTCCCTGGGGCTTCGTGAAGCAGACCCGGAACACTCTCTGTTAAATATCAACTCTGGAACACGTTTCGAGACACAATACGATGGCACGGGGCATCATCTATGCTACCCTTTCACTTAACAAATCTCGATGCCGGAAAGCGTCTGGGCTCAACGCTGAAACCTGGAAACAGGTTTTACACAAAGCCAAAGAGATACAGTGCCAATGATGACAGCAGCACTACGATCTGGAAGCGTTCAGCATACTTGACACAACGAACATAAAGAGCGGAGTGGTAATAAAATGCTTAAACACTTTCCGAACGGCCGTATGAGCGGGATGGCGAATTGAACAGCGTTGTGGGTCTTGTTCCGAATTGCGTTCTGTCATCCCTCATGGCGAACGTCCAGTCATTGAATCAACTTGTCTTTGCCAGCATTCCTTCCCCTTCTCCAGAGAAGTTTCCGTTCAGACTTTGCGATCCTTACACATCGTTTCTATTCACATGTCTTCTTTCTGTCCAGCGTCCTGGTGTCTTCCAGTTACGGGATTTACGCCGGCAGGATCCCCTACACCAGAACATGCGGTTTCCTTGTTTCATAATCCAGGTAATCTGGATTAATTTATGGGACGTCATGTTTAGTGCCTTTCTTGATCTTCGCACTATTCTCATCAAGCTGTTTCCATATGAACGTTCCATAGTTTTATTTCCATGCATGATACTGATGGCCTTTCTCGGAATAGCTAGATGGTTCTAGCCTTTCTTCCAGATACCTGAGAAAGTGACTTAAGGATATGTGGACGTAGAGTCCTATTTCCGTGGATTAATCTGTGAGGCTGTACAGTTCCTGAATGAGGGCGGCCTGACCATGATGGTCTCGTCTATATTTTTGTATTCCTACATTAACCATATCGTTGCGGTAAAATTATAATGCCATTGCCATCAGAGAGTTTCAGTGCCCCGACGAATCCGTTTTGGCAAGGACTTTGGTGATGCTGATCTGTTTATACGTTTCGGGAAGGCTGAATTCACTTAATAGGGATATCACGATATGCATTAAACGGTTATGAACAAGGACCTCATTCTAAATAGCTCATCATTTGGACCGGTATAATGTGAGGATAACTCGACAGCGGCATTCTGAGGTTTCGCTGATCCAAAGAGTTTTTTAGAAAACTTCAATCGTTTTTGCTTCATTGGAAATGAATACGAATCTATTAATATCATG
>JAJZKL010000169.1 GCA_021804185.1 Thermoplasmata archaeon
GGGTACCCTGCTCCCTGGCAAATTTTCTCATTATGTTGTGGAGATTTGATGATCGTTCACTGCTTGCCGGGAAGTCATGGTCTATGTTCAGTAGCACTTTTCCGGGATCAAAGACCTTCTTGCCCTTTAGTTCATTGAAAATCTGAATTATAAGTGGACCCTGAACATCATGGGCATAGGAGAAGTCCACTTTGGAAAGGATGTAGTCCCCCGCAAATTTTACCTCTTTTTTTCCTGTTCCTGAAACCTCGTTCCTTATGCTGAGAATCTTTTCGCTGAAGGTAAGAGACTCATCTTCCAGAATCGAAGAAAATTCCTGAGATGTGTTAGAGTACTGCTTCATGAGCTATACCTCGCTGTGTCCTTGTAGAAATTATTATTATTAATAAATTCTTATTAACTTTTTTAATGGGTAATCTAAAAAACCCGTTGTATTTTATCCTCAGTAAATGAAGCCCAGCATTGGTTGTCTTGAATTTATCATGGTTGACAGAAATTTCATGGATTCACCTAAAAAGATGAAAATCGATCTGCTATTTTCCAAGAGTCCGGAATATTGCACTCAATTTCCCAGCAGCAGTAAAACAGGTGTTGTCCAGTGAAAATCACAAAAACAGAGATCAGGGTTGTCGATCTCCCCCTAAGAAAAGCTTTCAGGAACTCCCTTGCCACCAAGGATTTTCAGAAGTCGCTGTTGCTCATCATTTCAACTGATGAGGGGATCACCGGGATAAGTTCAATAGAGCCCGATACGCCAAATTATTCTGAGGAGACCTGGTACGGAATAAAGGAAACTGTTGAAAGGGAATTCGCCCCCATTCTCCTTTCTGAGGACCCAATGGATATCAACGGTGTCAATGCAAGAATGGAGGAGAAAGTATATGGACACCTCATGTCGAAATCGCTTGTGGAAACTGCCCTCTATGATCTCTGCGCCAAGAAGCGCGAAACATCTGTATACAGGTTGATTGGCGGCACATCATCAAGGAAAATTCCAGTCATCGGATGGGTTGGGATATCTGATGCTCAACAGAGGACTGCTGAAGCCAGGCAGTTCCTCGATGACGGATTTGGCTGCATCAAGTTCAAGATTTCCAGTGATGTCGGGGATACTGTTGATTTTCTCTCTGCGGTAAGGAGAGACCTGGGATCAGGTTTTGAGATCAGGCTGGATGCAAACCAGAGCCTAAACGAGAAAAATGCGAAAAAGCTGATCAGCAGGATTGACCGTTATGAAATATCGCTTCTTGAGCAGCCAATCAACAGGGACGACCTGGAGGGCATGGCCTCCATCACCCATGATTCTACGATCCCCATAATGGCAGATGAGAGTGCAAATTCACTTATGGCGGTGAGAAACCTCATCTGGACTGAGGCATGCGATATTGTAAAGGTAAAGGTCATGAGATCGGGTGGAATAGATGCGACCAGGAGAATCATTTCCATGGCCAAAGCAAATGGCATAGGATGCGTGATCGGTAATGGATTTTCCACATCACTTGGCACGTCTATTGAAGCAAGTGTTTACCTCGCCTCTGATAACCTTGAAAAGCATGCGGAATTCGTGGGTCCCTTGAAGATGAAGGAAGACTACGTGGCGAATCCCCTGAGGATTGAGCAAGGACATCTCATCCCTAATGAAGGCCATGGATTCGGATATGAGCATAAGGATCTTCTGCTCTGACATGGTTGAAGTATTTAGATCTGGGAACTAGCTTCTGGACTGGTGCAGTTCCCCTTCCATGTTCTTTCTAAGAAAATCAACGCAGAAATCAAAGAATTTGGATATTTCCTGAGAAGGCCTCTTCCGTGTTACAGCGAATACCGGCCTCCTGGAGACTTTTTCTTCAAGCGGTATGATCTTTATGAGCCCAATCTTCTCAGCAGTGGAGGCCTGCAGCCTGCTCACTATGCTCACACCAAGTTCCCTGAACACGGCCATGATCACTGATGATGCATTATCGAAGACCGCAACAGTCTCTACATTGTTCAGGCTTATCCCGTTTACCTTGATAATTTCCGTGACTGTTCTCTGGACGCCGCTGTTGGGTTTCCTGCCCACATAAGGGTATTTGACTATATCCTTTATGGATGCCTTATTCTTCTGTGCCAGTTCATGGCCAACCGGAACTATCAGGACAAGCTCGTCATATCCTATCCGTTCAACTTTCAGGTTGCCTGAGCGAAGCCTGTCGCGCCCTATCCAGCCCACAAATGCAACATCGGTCTCCTCATTCTCCAGGCTTTCAATGTTTGACTGTGCATCTCCGATGATTGTCTGGTAGTGCACTTTGGGCTCCACTTTCCTGTAGTTCTCCAGCATGTGCTGGAATGCATACAGGAAGATCGCCTCCCCCACAGAGATCCTGATAATGTCATCCTTTGACGGCTCTGATATGGTGGTTGTCAGCTTGACCAGACCATCAAACATCTCCCTCACTGAGACGGCGAGCCTCTGCCCGTCCGGAGTTATTGCGACTTTCCTCCCTTCCCTTATGAATAGTGTCTTGCTGTATCTGCTCTCGAGGTTCTTTATCTTCACACTTATTGAAGGTTGGGAGATGTTCAGTTTTTTTGCAGCCTCGCTGAATGAAAGCGTATCGGCCACTGCAAGAAAAGCTTCCAGTTCCTTGAGATTAATGTTCTTTAAGGCGGCGTCGAGGTTCAAAGTTCAGTCCTGCCTCTCTAATGGATATTCTTGTTGCAACGATTTAAATCTTTTCAGGATTAATTGTGTGTGAATTGTGTACTATCTGTATAATGCTTTGAATCAACTTCAATAGACCCCTATGCACAGGAATTTCTTCAGCGTCTTCATGTCCTTGAGGTAGACCATTTCGTTGATCTGGTCTATGAGGCATTCCTTCTCGTTTACCCCGACATGGAGGCCCATGTCCTTCATGAGGGTGAATATTCCCCCTATTGCTGCCTGGTAGCCATAGTAAATCTTCACATCGCCGCGGACCTTCTTCCTTATCATGTCGGTGTAAAAGTCGCCGGCCATCATTGTTCCGCCTATAACCGATATCTCAGGGGTTGTCGTGAATTCAGGCAGTATTGACTCTATCATCCTTGCGATATAGTCTGAAGCCTCGTCGAAAATGTATATGGCCTCCTCATATCCGCCGCGTGCGAGCTTGGAGACAGCGGGGGCAAAACCTGAAACCAGCCTTTTGTTCCTTGTCTGCTCTATGCCGGCTATTGCGTCCTGGAAGTTGTTGCCGAAATAGCTCTCCACTTCCCTGACAAGAAGCTTCTGCTTGAGCATTCCGTCAAATTCCATTGTGGCAGTGTTCAGGGCCCTCCTTGCGATCCAGGCTGCGGAAGCATTATCGCCAGAAAACCAGTCCCAGCCAGCCTTCCGATAGTATGTGTCATCGATTTTGTAGAATACTATGGTGCCAGTGCCCACGTCCAGTACTATCCCGTCCTGGTCCATGTTAGCAAAGGAATATGAGAGGAGCCCGTCATTGATTATGACTGAATCCCTGGTGCCTATCTTTTCCCTTACCAGCGACTCTCCGATCTGCGTCAGCTGCCTGGTGTCGCCAACTCCACAGACTCCATATATCGCCCTGTCAATTGAGTCAAATTTCAGGCCGGCATCCTTAGTAGCAGTCATTGCCGAAGAAAGCATTGACCTGCCCGTGGTTTCCTTGGACAGAGTGATGAGGTCTGATGGTCCGGCAAGCCCAAGGCCCTTGACCTCGAGGGTATTCTCATCGACTATTATCGTGAGAGTCTTGGTTGCCCCACCATCCAAAGATAAAAGCATTTCTGTCTTGAAATATCATGCCTCGTAGACCTTAAGGCTTTCCATTCAAAGGTGTAGGAATGCTCACGTTACCTCTATTCCCCAGGTATTCCTCATCTGGAGATAATAGTTGAAAGGGAAAGAAACTGCAGACCCTACAAGATTTCCGATGAGCGGTTCCAAGTTGAAGATGGTGAAGAGAAGGTACTGGATGCCTATGGATAAGACTGTTCCACCAAGGTTGATGACTTCAAACTTGAACAGCCGCCTCAGGATGCCTGAGTAACTCCCGCCATGAATTCCAGCCTCCCTAGTGGTCCAGAACTCATTGATGAGGTATTCAACCGCAACACCTATGAGGTATGCTGATGATACTGCAGTCAAATTTCCCATTCTGAGAAGATGAAAGAAAATGTACGTGAAAAGCTCTACAATTCCAAAGCCTATCCATCCGGACATGGAGAATTTTATTGATCTGTGCAGGTTTTTGTAAATCAACCGCCTTAAGAAGTCACAGAAGCTTGAACTTTTCATCTCCGACCACATTTTAGCCGTCTTTAAGGCATTTTTGATAGAAATTTATCCATAATCTTTATCGGGAACATTTTAATCCACAGCATGACTGAA
>JAJZKL010000170.1 GCA_021804185.1 Thermoplasmata archaeon
AAGAATGAAGATATATGTCTTCAAAAATAAATAAGATTGATATTTTTGAGCTGGGTGAGAAGGGAAAAGAGGTTTCCTCACCGTGGAGCTCGACCATACTGCTTGTAAGACTGACTACCGATGATGGTAAGGAGGGTTGGGGAGAAGCACCAACCACACTTATGACGCTTCCTGTAAAGGAGAGCATGAAAGAGGTGACCCGTGTCTTTCAGGGTGCAGATTTCTTCAATGTGGAGAAGAATCTAAAGGACTTTTACAGAAATTCGTTCTACCTATCAAGGTCAATGGAGGCGACTTCAGCACTGAGCGCCTTTGAAATTGCAAGCTGGGATCTTATTGGAAAAGAACTAGGTGCACCGATTTACAATCTTCTGGGTGGTGAATACAACAGCAAAATCAGGGCATACGCAAATGGATGGTATTCCGACTGCGTAACCCCAGACGATTTTGTCCGGAAAGCGAAAGAAGTAATGAAAATGGGTTTTACTGCTATGAAATTTGACCCATTCGGACCACATTATGACAGGATAACCAAGGAGGGTGTCAATTACGCAAGAGATATCGTCGGTACCATGAGGTCTGAACTTGGAGACGAGGTTGATCTCCTAATAGAATGCCATGGGAGATTTTCAACCCACTGGGCAATAGAGGCAGGAAGAGTTATGGATGAGTTCGAACCACTCTTTATTGAAGAGCCAATACACCCCGAGCAGGAACTGGGTCTGCTGGAATTCAAGAGATATGTGAGCACCCCGGTTGCCCTGGGTGAGAGGCTTCTTAACAAGACCGATTTTGCAAGATACATATCTCAGGGAATGGTGGACATCATACAGCCTGACCTTACAAATTCACTGGGAATATTTGAGGCGAAGAAGATTGCTTCCATAGCTGAAACATTCGGTGTACCGGTTGCATACCACAATGCTTTTGGTCCAATACAGACAGCAGCTTCCCTTAATGTTGACTACACGCTTCCAAATTTCCTCATACAGGAGAGCTTTGAGAGCTTCTGGCCCGACTGGAAGAAAAACCTTCTAAAGACTGGATATAAGTTGGACCAAGGATACTTCACCCTGCCTGGAAAACCTGGACTTGGAGTTGAGGTAAGCGAAAAAATACTGGAAACAAATGTTGTGGATGGCATGGAGCCCTTTGAGGCCGGTGAACCACCATGGGTTGTGTCCGGCACCTTTAAGGACCATAAGCATTAAAAGCTCCAAAGTTCTTGAAGGAACAATATGGATACACCTGATAATGGGGATGACCTGAAAGCTGCAAGGGAGATCATAGCTGATCTTGACCGGCAGATCAACCGTGCAGTTCAGGAAAGGAAGAGGCTTGAAACTCTTATCACTGCATTAAACATGGAAGGGAAAGTGAGTGATCCACTTCCACCATCCCACGATTTATCCCTGTCAGGTACGGAGATTCCAGGCAAGATTTCATCGGGAATATCCAAGCTTGATGATCTCCTAAATGGAGGGATCGATGTTCCTTCCAACATTGTTTTAAAGGGTCCTCCTTTTTCTGGGAAGGAGGTTCTTGCCAGAAATTTCATAGCTGGATCCCTCAGGGAAAATATACCTGTTTTGGCGGTTTCACTGGACAGAGATGTTGGAAAGATCAAGAGCGATGTTATGAAGATTTTAGGAGAAACAACAGATCCCGAAGAGACAGGACTTCTGAAGTTCATAGATGCATATTCAAAAACCGTCCAGATACAGAGTCCCTCAAAGCATGCAATTGTATCCGACGGTGTTTCTAACTACAGCCTTTTCATTAAAACACTTGATGCTGCATCTGCAGATATGATCGAAAGACATGGAAGCTACAGATTCATATTCTTCACATTAACAGGCATGATCTCCCAGATTGATCCTAAAGTCTTCATAAAGACTCTGCAGCACATAACACAGAAAAGAAGAAGTGAAAACGCTGTCTCAGTTTACCTCATGGATCATGGTGTTTTTGATGAGAACGTTTACGAGAGCGCCAATTATGTCATGGACGGTGAGATAGAATTCAGGGTTGATTTCTCGAAAAATTACCTGAGGGTAAGGGGAATGGGGAATGTCAAGTCCAGGGACTGGATTGAGATAATGTTTCATGGGAACTCCTTTGATCTGGGTTCCTTTGATCTGAAAAGAGTGCACTGAATCCCTTAAGTTTTAATAATTTATTATTATTGTCGAATGATAAGAATGGCAAGAATTGTATTGCATGAAAGGAACAGGCCGTATATTGTAAAGGCAGGAGACCAGGAACTACATTTGTGTGCATGCGGACTGTCAGGAAATAAACCTTACTGTGACGGAACCCACAAAAGGACACTTGATGAGGAAGAGAACACAACCTACATGTACGATAAGACAGGTAGGACCAAACTGGAAACATTCTACCCCAAACAGTAACTGAACCAATTCTTTATTTTTTGAATCGATTGAAATTTTAATATAACTTCTGTATTATCCAGGCCATATGGCTACTTCTGTCAGGTGGATGAGGCTTCTCCCTTACTGGTTCCTCCTATTCACAATAGGCTTTGGATGGTTCATACTTTCGCCCCTTGTGGGGGCTATAATAACTGCATTTCATTCTTCACTTGCACCTGTAGTGCTTTTGATTTCCCTTTATGGTTATACCATGGTTGTGCTGGGGCTGATCGCCGGGTGGCTATCGGCCAGGTTTACAGTGAGATCTGCCCTTTTTGTAGCAGCAATTCTCTCTGTTATTGGACTTGTTGGAAGATCAATTTCCCCGGATTATTCCATTCTTTTTATTACGCAGATCATCGCTGCAGTCGCTTACCCCATGGCAGTGGCACCCGTAGGTAGCATATCAGAATCGATATCCAGGGAAAGGGCACACACCATTACAGGTATCAGCATCGGTGTCCTGTTCCTTGGAATGGCAGTTGGATCATTTTCCGGAGGGATCCTGCTTAGCGAAATAAAACTCACTGGAACGTTCTGGCTTACGGCCATACTGGCATTAATAGCACTTTTGGTTATTGTACCTGGAACTAAGGGTTACCCGGTGGATTACAAAGGAAGGAGCCTGAGAGGTGTGTTCAAGGCAGGCGTTGTTAAAAACTGGTATGTTGGCCTGGTTATTGCATCAGTCTCCGTCATGTTCGGAGGGATAGCTGCAGAAGTCCTTGCAACACACAGTGCATACGCTACAACCTCAATATATTACGGGGGACTTCTTGGAGGATTGACGTTCCTGGGATCAGCACTGGGAGCCATAATACTCCCTCCTTTGTTTGAAAAGTACAGATTTCTTAGGAAGGGGATAATAATCACATCTTTCCTGGCATTTGTATCTGTGTTTTCACTTTCCTACTTTCTCTCATTCATGCCCATACTGTGGATACTCCTGATCTCATTCTTCTTCTTCGGGTTCTTTGGAAACGCATACTGGTCAATGGCCATGACTTCAACCACCAACTATGTTGACGATCCTGCAAAGGCTGGATTTTCAACCTCAATGTTCAGCGTTGCCACAAATATAGGTGTGGCCCTGATACCTGTATTTGTTGGCCCTCTTTTCATAACGATAGCACCGTTTGCTGTTGCACTGGTTGTTTCACTTGAATTTGTTGGTTTCTTACTATCTCCTGCTCTGAAAATCAAACCTCCTGTGGAAGCTGGTTCAGTCTGAGGAATGTTTTTTTAGTGGTAAGACATTTTCTCATAACCTCTGTGATGAAATCAGCCTAAACTGAAATGTGATGATAGACGGGCAGACTGAGAGGAGTGATTTTATTGGTGCTGCAGGTTAACCTTTTTATGAAACAAATGATATCAGATGGCTATGGGGCTGTGGGGTAGCTTGGTATCCTACGGGCTTTGGGAGCCTGAGACTCCGGTCCAAATCCGGGCAGCCCCATGCCATACAGTAAAACTCGGATAAAAGGATAAGATAATGACCAGCATATACACTAACTTTAAATGAACAAAATATCACGTTTCACTCTTTAGTTTTTGTCTCGTGAGTTTACAACTATCTAATTGATCATTCTTATAGACATATGATAATGCAATGTTTTTACATTTTTATGATTGAGTCCCATAATTATACAACGCAATACTTCATAATTAAATGTTCTGGCAGAAACAGATACATTGTTCTTAAGCGGGATGATGCCTATTAACACTATACCAACTGTTGGAAAGGAGATCAGTACGAGTACAGCTAAAAATATTGCAGTGATACTTGAGAATTAACTCAGTGATATTGCGCTGAAATTCTAAGCCTACGGTTTTGGGACAAAATTATTCATGGGTCTCCCCTAATGTTTTTTCGTCGTCCGGTGTCAGCTTTATCTCCCTAACATGCAGGGTCAGAGAATACTGCCCTAGAAAC
>JAJZKL010000171.1 GCA_021804185.1 Thermoplasmata archaeon
CACAATAATCTTTAATGATTTCGGAACATTTTTCGCAATGGTCATGGTCATATCATCCATGTTCATTGTCTTCCCAGCACTTCAGAAGATAAACCTGAAATCAGAGGTATTCTACGCACTTCTTCTTTTTATAACCGTGGGCATGATAATTGCCGCTTTCTCGTACAATATAATCACCATATTCATAGCGTTTGAATCTGTAAGTATTGGAACCTATGTACTTGCAAGTTTCGGGAAGGACAGAAGAACACTTGAGGCTTCCATAAAGTATTTCTTCACAGGAACTGTTGGAACAGCCTTCATAATATTTGGTGCTTCCTTCTTTTTCATGGCTACATCCACGTTCAACCTCATAGGGATAACCACAGTCAACTCATCGCAGGCACTTCTCATTGCACTTGCATTCCTTATCATCGGTTTTGGATTCAAGATGGCACTGTTTCCACTTCACCAGTGGGCATTGGATACATATGATGGTACTGAAAACTCTGTGTCGGCATTTCTTTCTTCCGGCACCAAGATCCTGGCATTTCTCATAATACTGAGAATCTTCCTGGTGGGGTTCTCATCAGATCTGCAGTCCGTGTACTATTTCTTCGTGATAATAGCAATACTAACAATGACCTATGGCAATATTGCTGCCCTCTCACAGACAAACCTGAAGAGGCTCCTGGGCTATTCAAGCATTGCGCAGGCGGGTTACCTTATACTTGTGGTAGTAATAGTGGCATACTCAACAACCAATCACCTTGGGAGTTCAGTTATCGACTTTGCAATTGCTGCAGGAATGTTCTATTCCCTGGTCTATATTTTCATGAAGGGAGGGGCATTCATCACCATGAATGTCATTTCCAAGGAAAAGATTGAGCTGTCTGATATTTCAGGACTGGCAAAGAGATCCCCCGCCACAGCGGTCAGCTTTGCAATAATACTACTGGCGCTTGCTGGAATCCCATTGACTGGAGGGTTCATGGCAAAGTACTATCTATTCATCGCGCTCATATCAGGCCAGCTGTGGTGGCTGGCAATAATCGCAATCCTGAACAGTGCAATCTCCGTCTTCTACTACCTCAGGGTTATACAGCAGATGTTCTGGAAGGACCCGCAGAAAGAGGACACATTCAACCTTACAAAATGGACTAAAAGTCCAGTAATAATATCAGCTATCATAGTGGTTGCACTGGGATTGGTATATGCCATGTTTCCTGTACTGATCTCAACTGCTGGAGGATTATTCGGGTGATTTTGAATGAATTTGAATCTTGATCTTGAAATTATAAAGAGTGCGCTTCTCTTCGGTGATGTGGACGACGCAATGGAAAGGCTGAACAAAAGCATAAACGGGATAGAATACCAGAACAGAGTAACCAGGGAAAAAAGAAACATGAAGGAATTGACCTTTCTTGGCGACCTGAAATTGCTTCTGGAAGGCAGGATATCACTTGATGATTTCAAGTCAAGGGTCGATGCGTCCGGTATAGACATGGACAACTCGAGGTTATATGGTGAGGACACTCTCAAGTCCCTCTATTACATGCTGGAACTGGTTATAGACCGGTATAACATAAAATACCCGTCATTTGATGGAAAGAGATGCGATGACAAATGAAAAAATGGAGGTTGGAACTGTATGGCCAGAAATTTTGAGGAATGTTTTTCTGAACTGAAAGAGACAGAAGAATCCGCGGCAGAATGCATACACTGCCTGAAAAAGAACGGAGAGCAGATTTACTATGATCCCGACCTGAAAAGGTTAAGGATGGGCAGGGAGCTGTTTGATCCAAAGTACGGTCATGTCATGCAGACCATATCTGATTTATTAAAAATAAAGTCACTCGAAGATTACCAGGAAAAGGACAGAGAGTTCAACCTGACAATGTACTGAAGGATCATCAGATGGATATTTCCGGGAGAGGCAAGGTAGACTTAACTATCGACGAAGACAGGGTAGGATGGATAACCATCTCAAATCTAGATGGAAACACCATTGATATAGAGGTTCTGCAGGACCTCCTGTCGGCTCTTACCGATGTCATGGGCGATGAAACCATCAGGGTGGTTGCTCTTACAGGAAAAGGAAGGAGGGCTTTCTCTGTTGGGTATAATGGTTCATGTGTAAGGATCAACGATCGTGGTTTCCTGAAGAATATCTATTCGCTTGGCTTTTCAATATCAAGGGCACTGCAGACGCTGAACCTTCCGGTTATAAGTGTTGTTGATGGCTTGGCTCTGGGTATGGGGCTTGAATTTGCCCTTTCTACCGACATGATCATTGCATCCGATCATTCAAGATTCGGCATGCCGGACCTGAAATTTGGACTGCCTTCTTTCACCGGGATCATACCGGAAATTATGGATCGTTTTCCATCACAGGCCTACAACAGAATAATTTCCGGAGAGATAATGAACGCTGTTGAAGCCAAATCCATGGGGTTTGTAAGCTCTGTTATGCCTGACAACAGCTTTTCAAAGGAATCCAGGAAATTTCTCAAGGAGATAAATCCGGAACTTTTCACTTTTTATAAGTCAATGAGGAGCATGTCCGGCAGGTCATCCACTGTTGATCGCCTGTTTTTTGATGTATACGATACCTCAAAAATCAAGCTTAAGGAACTTTACACGTTCAGGAACTCATTATAGGGAGAGGTCAAAGAAAACCATTATCCTCCCATCTCCTGAATTTAAGTAAATGGGATTGATTTTATGCGGAAAGTTCAGTTGGAAAACAGTTCCTTGTTCTCCTGCTTAGCCTGATCCATTCTGCGCCTCTCAATCCTCCTTGCAAAATAATACCCGCCAAAGTACAGTATCATCATGGGGACTGACATAACAATCATGGTGAATCCAGTCACGCCCGGTGAGAAGATCATCCCGAATATGAGTGATGCTACTACTGCATATCTCCAGTTTTTCCTCCAGTAGTCCGAGTTCACAATACCCAGCCTCGTGATTGCCACCATTATTACAGGGAGCTCAAAGGCAAGCCCGAACGTCAGTACATATATGAAGAGGAACGAAACAAAATTCATGAGGCCCATTGTTGTGCTGGCACCAAGACCTAGATCAAATCTGTTGAATATTATAAAAAGCTCCGGGGCGATGAGCCACAGTCCAACAAATGATCCAGCGGCAAAAAGACCTGAGGCCGGTATCACAAGTGATTTCACCATGTCCCTCTCTGATTTCTTGAGTGCCGGGTTTAAAAATCTCGAGATCTGGTAAACCGTATAGGGCATTGAAAGCACAAGGGCCATAAACATTGTCAGGTACAGGTCAGCTGCGACGCCATCTGTAGGTCGAAAAACCAGTATTTCTGTGCCCTTGGGCAGGACATGGCTCTCAACAAGTGCGAGAAACTGACTTCCCATATTCCTGTAAACATTCGGATAAATGAAAGGGAACTTAAAACCAAAAAAATCCAGCGTCTGGATCCTGAAGATCATGAGAAAAATGAAGACTGATCCAAATACATAAAAAATCCTTATAACTCGATATCGAAGCTCATCGAGATTCTTAAAGAGCAGCGGTAGAAGCTCCTCGTCGCTCATTGGTTATTGCTGAGTTTTTCTCTTATCTCTGTCTTAAGCTGTTCTTCGCTTTTTCCAGATGTTTCAATTCCCAGGTTCTTTGCTGCTTCACTGAAGTTTATTTCAGAGGGCTTTACAGATGAAGCATCCGGGTTCATTGATTTCCTGAGCTCATTTTCCAGTTCAACCTGTCCTCTTTTAAATTCGCCTGTTGCTCTACCCAGATTCCTGGCAAATTCTGGTATTTTCTTTGTGCTGCCAAAGAGCACCAAAATTACCACTATTACAATTGCCCATTCAATGGGTGCATCAATCATACTGACTCCAATCAAAAATCTCTATTTAAACTTTATAATGATGGCTTTTAAAATAGCGTATAAATTTGATTTAACAAGTGTTTCCTGAAAGATTATCCTATGTCCACTTCAACTTCAAAATTCTTTTCCCTGTACTTTGAGCATATGTCAAGAATCTTTTCCCTGATGCCGCTGGGAATCGTGCTGAAAGACAGCGCTACGGCTTTCTTGTTGTTATTCACTACAACAAATCCCAGAGTCTTGTCATCCGGCATAACTGTATCAGTTCTCGCATAGGTCTCTATGAATTCAGCCATGCTCTCTGCAGGATAGTCAGAAATAAGCACTTCAAGAAGGTCACTGAACGAATCAGGAAGTCTGGATATATCAACACAAATTGTGGATGGGTGAATATCACCCATTACCACGTTATACATGGCGCATTCTACCAATTAAACCAACTTATACTTTTACTCTCTTGAGGTACCATCTCTCGGCTCCAGCTTCCTTCTCCCTGGCTAGTGCGTCTTT
>JAJZKL010000172.1 GCA_021804185.1 Thermoplasmata archaeon
GGATAGCAGTATCCCTGCCAATACTGCTATAGACAAGAGATTTTGCCTCATCAACATTCATATCACCTATTCCTGTTCTGCTGAATATCCTTAATGTATATTTGTCAACAACAAATACTGGAAAATCCAGGGCATAATTAAGTATAGAATCACATGTCTCTCTTCCTATTCCATTTAGGGACATAAGAAAATTGTTTGCCTCTTCCAGGCCAGCAAGTCTTATGTTTCCAAGAGAACCATATTTCTCCAATATTGATCTTGAAATCAAAACAAGGCGTCTGCCCTTCTGGTTGTAATATCCAGAACTTCTTATGAGGGGCGCAATCCTTCCTGGATCTGAATTTGCTATTGAAGAAAGAGATAGCATTCCACTGGTTTTCAAAGAATTTATGGCCTTTTCGACGTTCGACCATGAAGTATTCTGAGTGAGAACGGCTCCGATGAGTATCTCTTCATCAGACTCTCCGGGCCACCATCCAACGTCACCATATTTATCCAGAAGGATTTTGTGAAGCTCAGATATATCCATCATATAAGCAATCAAGTGTCGCTTAAAAAAAATGTCTATTGGAATAATACGGAAAAAAGGATTATAATTCATACAGTGATACTGGTACATGAGTGAGTTCGATGCCATCGTTGTGGGTGGCGGACCTGCCGGTTCTTCTGCAGCTATGAGACTGGCATCTGCTGGGCACAATGTTTTACTGGTTGAAAAAGCAGACCCTCCAGGAAGCAAGAACGTTTCAGGCGGGGTGCTCTGGGGGAACGACCTGGAAGCCGTCATACCTGACTGGCAGAAGACAGCTCCTGTGGAGAGATACGTCAAAGCGAAAGGTGTGGGATTTCTTACCAAGGATTCCAACATTGGACTGGAGTTCAGATCTGGTCTCTTTGACAAAAACAGGGCTGGGCACATGGTCCTTCGTGCAAAATTGGATCAGTGGCTTGTGAAGAAGGCAAAGGACATGGGGGCAATGGTTGCCTCAGGAGTTACAGTGGACAGGGTTGCTTTCGATAAGGGGAAGGCCATAGGTGTGGAACAGGATGGCGATCTGATCACATCAGACTGCGTCATTCTTGCAGAGGGTGCAAACCCAAGAGTTGCAATTGATTCTGGCCTCAGAGAACCTCTCAACGACAAGGATGTCGCCATTGGGGTCAAGGAGGTTATCAAGCTATCTGAGAAAACCGTCAATGAAAGATTTAATCTCAGGGAAAAGGAAGGATTTGCAGGTGAGTATGTACTGGGATTTCTTCCAGACCAGGTTGAGGCGGGAGGATTCCTTTATACAAACAAAGAGACAATTTCAGCAGGAGTAGTCATCTCCATGAAGCATCTCAGGGAGAACGACAGAACATATTCATTCGACATAATAGAGCAGTTCCTTGAGCATCCTGCTATTGCCCCGCTTGTGGATGGGGGTTCTGTTGAAGAATACAGCGCTCACATGGTACAGGAGGGAGGCATTGAGAGAGTTCCAAAGCTGTTTGGCAATGGATACATGATTGCCGGTGATGCAGCCGGGTTCTCATTCAGTAATGGTCTGGTGCTTCAGGGAATGAATTATGCTATCGCTTCCGGAATAGCAGCAGCAGACACATTCATTGAAGCTAAGAAGGGGAGTGGCGTCAGCGAAGAAACACTGGCAGGATACAGGAAAAGGCTCCTGGATTCATACGTTCTAAAGGACCTTTACAATTTCAGGGGAATCGATGAAGTTACATGGGGAAAATTGCCTCACAGAGCCATTCCAAATGCCCTTGAACATATTATGAAGGGTCTATTCATAGAACAGGGTGTCCCGAAGAAGCATCTCTACCAGTTAATGACCGAAGCTCTTGGAGAGTCTGGAATCAGAACATCGGATGTTGTGCTTGAAGGATACAGAATGTTGAGGAGGATGTGAAATGAAACTAGAAGACAGGCTTGCACTTTTGAATTATAAGATTGACAGAACGTATGCCCACATTACGGTAAAACCTGATATATGCGAGACATGCCCGGATCATTTCTGCACATTCTCATGCCCCGCCAAATGCTATACCCTCATCGACGGCAAACTCAACTTCAAGTATGAGGACTGCGTGGAATGCGGAACATGCGTTGTTGCATGTGCCCATGGCAGTGTCTCTTGGACAAATAGCAAAGGCGCTCATGGCGTGAAATACAAGTACGGGTGATTTAGGTGGCTCTACATCTTGTTGTTCTGATAAAGGTAGTTCCTGACGGGAAAGAGGTTTTCGTAGATCCTGTAACATTCACTCTGAACAGATCCATGGCTACAAATATAATCAATCCTGCCGATGAGAACGCTCTTGAGGCGGCATTGCAAATCAAAGACAAAATGGATGCAAAGGTCACCGTAATGACCATGGCTCCTCCTTTTGCTGAACCATTTCTGATGGAATGCATGTCAAGAGGTGCAGATGAGGCTGTTCTGATAAGTGACAGAGCGGTTGCAGGCTCAGATACATATCCAACCAGTCTTACAGTTGCGGCTGCAATTAAGAAGATGGGGGATGTCGATATAGTATTTGCCGGTGAAAAGACATCTGACTCTAGTACCGGGCATGTTGGCCCAGGTGTGGCAGAATTCATTGGGGCTGAACTTGCCTCTTATTCCCGAAAAGTTACATATGAAGATGGTTTCGTTATTGCCGAGAGGGAACTGGAAAATGGAGTAGAGGAGGTAAGAATCCCCACTCCAGCTGTTGTTACCATACTTACAGATTCCAATGACCCTCGAAGAGCAACACTCAGGAAAAAGATCGACGCAATGAAACGGGGCATTATCACGTGGTCGCTTGCCGACATTAACATACCTGCTGACTGGGTTGGGCTAAGATCCTCACCCACAGTTGTAAAGAAAATGCTCCCATTCCCAAGGAAGGACAGAAAAGCAGAAAAGATAGAAAAAGACAAAATCCCTGAGTTCATAGATAATCTGGTAAAAACCGGGGTTATAAAGTTAGAGGCTGATTGAAATGGCAGAGATGAAAAAGGCTGAGCCGCCAAAAGATGTTTCACAGTACAAAGGGATAATGGTATATCTCGATTCCTTCGGTGGAAACCTTACAAGGGCTGCACATGAGATGATCGGCGTGGGAAGGAAAATGGCCGATAAGGTGAAGGAGCCCTGTATAGGTGTAGTAATTGGAGATAAAGTAGATTCCATGGTTGAAGATGCCGGGAAATATGGGTGTGATGAGGTATACGGCTTTGAATCCAAAGACCTTTCCATGTACAGGTCCAGGCCATTTACCGATATTCTTTCAGGCATGGTCTTCGAGAAGAAGCCCAACATACTAATAGTTCCCGGAACAAAGAATGGAAGGGACCTTGCTGCAAGGACAGCAGTAAGAGTCCAGTCAGGCCTCACAGCAGATTGCATGGAGATAGATGTCGAACCTGAAACGGACATACTCATAGCGAGGAGGCCTGATTATGGGGACAGCACTATGTCTGAGATCAGGTGCGAAAAGCACAGGCCTCAGATGGCCACTTCAAGGCCAGGCACTTTTGATGTCCCCCCATATGATGAGAAACGGACATTTAAAAAGGAGATCAGAAAGGTTGAGCTGAAGAAGGATCAGCTAAGGGAGGAGATCCTAAGCTTCAAGCCTAAAGGAGGAGAAGACATAACAGTCTCCAAAGTGCTGGTTTCAGGTGGGCTAGGAATGGGTAACGCTGATGGTCTGAAGCTCATTGAACAGCTTGCAGAACTAATGGGTGGCTCCTATGGAGTTACAAGGCCTGTTGCCGATCTTGGCTGGGCTCCCCGGGACCATCAGGTAGGCCAAACAGGAAAAATAGTCAGGCCGGATCTGTATATTGCTGCTGGAATATCAGGTAAGCCTCAGCACATAGTTGGAATGATGGACAGTAAGACCGTGATCGCCGTGAACAAAGACCCTGATGCCGAGATAACCAGATACTCTGACTATGTTATAAACGGTGACCTGTACGAGATTCTTCCGGTGTTTATTGAAGAGCTGAAGAAAAGAAAGAAAGGGAAAGAGAAGAAGTAGAACTCTTCCCTCCTTTCAAATTAATTTTCTTTGAAAATGCACGAACTTTCAGAGCGTCTGGGAAGGCAATCTTTCGCTTATCTCCCTGTGTATCCTTTCAACCGCATCTGAAAGTTTCAGCTCGGTTTGCCTGTTCTCCCTGTTCCGAAGAGTTACTGTTTTCTGGCTCTCCTCTCTTTCTCCAACAACAATAACATAAGAGGGGCGCATCGTTCTGATCATCTTAATTTTCTTATTCATAGTCTCACTGCTCAGGTCTGCCTTTGCCCTTATCCCCCCTTTTCTTTCA
>JAJZKL010000173.1 GCA_021804185.1 Thermoplasmata archaeon
CATACCGGCACAAGGGTCTTTGCAAGAGGTGATTCTCTCAAAGTGTATGATCCGTAGTAAGCTGCTGATAATATTGATTTCACCAGGCTTGGTTCAATGCTGTAGCATATTGCAAGATTGTATGATGCTGCATCTTTCCTTATTGCGCTGAAAATCCTCTGAACAGTTGAATCCGACGCATCAACGCTTATTCTTGATATTATCATAAATGGGGCATCATCCTCCGAGGTTTCCACATACCCATCTTTAACAAGATCAGAACATATCTCCCTTGGATCAGAGGATGATATGGACGAAAACGCCTCATAGAAGTCCCTCCATCTTATGCCATAGTTGTAAGTCCCATTGTGAATCAAGGAGGCCATATACAAAAAAATTTCCCTGTCATCTTCCATATTTCTTCAAGCGCACAATATTATTTATTCTTGCCAGTGGAACTCTTTTGCTGTTTTTCTATAGATTATCTGGATCTATGACGCCATTAACACGCACAAATCCCTCAGTGGAATCCTCATTCTGAACTCTTACGCCGTAGGATTTAAGGAATCCTTTAATGCCAGAACATGTGCATTTTGCTGCTTCTATGCTGTATCCTGCCCCGGAGAGCATTATCTCCACATCGGAATTATCCTTAGTTATCCGGATCATATTCGAAGGAAGAAGCTGGGACATATTGTCAATGGCCTCTTTCAGGGCATCTATGTCAGGGGCATATTGTTTTATTATGCTCCCGACAACCTCACCCCGATCAAACCATTTGTTCAGGGTTTCAGCCTCGGAGGTTTTCAGGGCAAGCTTTATTATTGAATCAAGCAGAATAGATGGGACAGGCACTGAGTCAGTTGCTTTGAGAACATTGATCATCAGGAGTGTCTTTCTGATATGTTCCACACTTATACCTGACGATTCCATTTCGAGATACATCCTTGATGCTTCTCCCACAATTGAACTGACAGTTTTGCCCTGTCTCCTCGCCTCGTTCTCAAGGTTCTTAGTGGTTTCATTACTAAGGGAAACATTCAGTCTGCTCATGCCTCTAAACCATATGACACATTGTTAATAACCTTATAAATTATCTATCAGTTTCAAAGGGATCATATGTGCGCAGAGATGATCATTACTGCGCATCAGTGTTCATGATTCCTTATATAATTTGAAAAACTTCTTTTTAATTAACAGAGGGGGAAGTGGTATGGTGGAAAATCTGGTTTTTGGTTCGACTATGTTCATATTCCTAGCAAGTTCTGTATTGGCCTCTCTTCTCACTAAAAACTATGTCCGTAGCAAGAACAAATCTTTCCTGTACTGGTCTGCGGGAATGTGGTTGTTTGCTTTCGCAGTTTTGCTGGAAGTTGTATTCTCATTTTCAATATATATGCTCATACTTATACAGATTTATCTATTCGTTGTGGCCGTTCTTGTTCAGATGCTTTCAATTGGTTCCATTAACCTGCTGAAAAAAGGTAGGTTCATTGTTTCATATGTGGTATATTCCCTGGTGGTGGACATATTCCTCTTGGGATCTCTGGCCTACTCACCGGTTGGAAACATCCTCTTAGGAGGCGTGGTATTCGGCGCTCTTCCGCTACCTGTCACGCTGGCTTCATCCGCTGTAACCTTTCCAGCTGCAGCCATTCTTATTGTGACTGCGGCCTTCTCCTACAGGAGAAGGAAGAGTTACAAAATGATCTTCATAATAGCGGGTACAGTTGTTGTCAGCATAGCCGGAACCCTCTATATAGCTGCCTTTCCAGCATTTCTATATTATGCTGAATTTATAGGAATACTTCTCCTATGGATGGGATTTGTGGATTTCAAAACTTTAACAGTGAAAAAGGAGGTGAGGAAAGTTGTCCATAGTTAATTTTGACAGAATATTTTTTGCATTTTCAATAGGGTCGCACATAATATTAGTAGTTATATCCATGATACTGGCACTTCTTGTGTCAATTGTTGAACTTCTTGCCATAAGGAGAAAAGATGATCTCTATGAAAAAATATCCAGAAGATTGGCAAAGACACTTATAATCATATTTGCAATCGGCACGGCAAGCGGTACACTCATTGCAGTGGAACTCTTTGCCCTGTTCCCAGGATTCATGTCGGTAGTCGGGTATGTGTCAATTCTTCCATTTTATTCTGAAGTCTTCGCATTCTTCCTTGAGGCAATAGCACTTGTAATGTATGTGTATTTCTGGGACAGATTCAAGAACAGGTATTCTCACTGGCTTCTTTCAGTGATGGTTGTCGTGGGAACAGCTGCCTCTGCAATTTTCATAACCATGATCAATGCCTGGATGAATACGCCGGTGGGCTTCAATATACACGCATATCTTACTTCGGCTTCACTTACTGGAATAAACCCATGGGCCGTATTCAATGGGCCATCCACATGGAGCGAGGAATTTCATGTTGTTACAACCACATATGCTGCGGGGGGCTTTCTCATGATCACGTTCTTCTCCTATTTCTATCTCAAGGGAAAGGGAATTGCCAGAGTTGCCTCAAAGGTGCTGTTGAAGATATCAACTGCAATATCCGGGTTCTTCATACTACTTTCAGGGTTAAGCGGCACGCTCACTGCATCAATGATCCTGGTGGATCAACCACTGAAATATGCAGCAATTGAGCTGAATCTGCACAGTTCCAGAAATGCATCCGAAATAATAGGTGGGATATTCTCCCACGGAAAGATACTGGATGCAATAACCATACCACATCTGCAGAGCCTGCTTGCGTTTCCTATCACACTGGGGAAAGGTACGGTACCAGGTCTCAACCTGTTTCCAAATCAGAGTCTATGGCCGCCTCTTTTCATTCATCTCACCTTTGATGTAATGGTCCTTGGGGGAACCCTGTTAGGGCTGTTTGCATTCTTTGTTATTCTGGGATATCTTCTTCATAGAGACCCTTACATGCACAGATCGGTGATCCTTGGAGGGATGATATCAGGAGTACTTGGGCTTATTGTTTACGAATCTGGCTGGGTTACTGATGAAGTTGGAAGACAGCCATGGATCATTTACAATGTCATGAAAGTCTCTCAGGCAGCCAATACTTCAACGTCCATAGTTCCACTTGGGATAGCAATGATAGTGTTCTATCTCGTTGCAATTCCATTCACAATCTACTATACTGCAAAGACAGTAAATTTCAGGGAATTCAACGATGGAGCCCGGGATGACAGGAGAGGGGGTGAAGTGAATGTACCAGGTCGTTGAATCAGAATTCTTCATGAACAGCGTTATTTTTGCGGTATTCTTTGCAATAATAAGCACCGAGTTCATGGCTGGTTCTGCCCTGCTGATGCATTACAACTCATACGGAAAACAGGTAAAACGGTTCATAATACCCATCTGGGAGATTACAGGTACGTTTTTCATACTCTACGTGGTTAATGTGGAGGCACTTGCCCCGGGTCTTCTACCCATAGTTGCTGAAACTTATATTCCTCTGATTCTTCTATTCATGATACTTTACAGTACCAGGAACGCCTCCATTATTTTTGCTGAATTTATATGGAAAAACAGTATAATATCGGAAAAAACACTATACAGGATATATTCAAGCGTCACGCTGATTCTTGGAGCAATTCTTCTCGTAATATATGTCTCCATACTAACCGGAAAAGGGATAAGCATTTCTGCGCATTCCTTCAATCTCATATCTTTTTTCTCCTATCTTCCCGATGACGGCATAATTCTTGGAAGCGCAATAATATTCCTCGGCCTTTCATACGTATTTTACGACATGGAAAGAAACAAAAGAAATTCAATTTACATAACGGTTGCTGGCTTGGTTGTTAATGCCGTTTCTTTTGCATTTCTGAGCAACTTTGTATTCTATCCTTACCTCGCTATTCCAATTGTTCTTACCATACTCATTCCTGTTCTCTATAACTTCAGGAAAACATCATTAATCGCAAAAAACAAGATTTTTTACATAGCAGTAATGAGCATTTCAGTTGCAATAATAGAGAAATCATTCTTTCCGGATCTGTTTGGGGGTACTGTTGATGTAAGATCATATTTTTCCGGGACACCTATGCAGACTGCAATGTTTGAGCTTACAATTCCGATGATCATATTCGTTGGGTCCATGATGATATTTTACTTCCGTATGTATTTTGGAGGCTTCAGAAATGCTTTAAGGGATAATGATCATGATCAGGGGGAAGGGGGGATATAATGAATAGATCTGAAGTTAGAAAAAGGGGACCAGATCAACTGGAAGACCATAAAAATATGGCAAATATTGGCTTCTATTATACGATTAAGGAGGGGCGTGAGAAGGAGTTCGAGGATACGTTCCATGCAACA
>JAJZKL010000174.1 GCA_021804185.1 Thermoplasmata archaeon
TCGTCCATGCCACCACAATAGCTACAAACTCACTTCTTGGGCAGTATGGCTTAAAACTTCCAAAAATTGCCCTCATAACAACAAAGGGCTTTAAGGACATCATTGAAATTGGCAGGCAAAATCGTCCCTCGTTGTATGATTTAAATTTTGTAAGACCAAAGGTACTGGTTTCCAGAAACATGCGTTTTGAAATTGAGGAGAGAACAAATGTTGATGGCGAGATTCTTCATCACATTGATCCATTGAATGCAATGAATTTAGCTGAGCTTATTGAAAGAAAGAAGCCGCAGGCTGTGGCTGTTTCTTTTTTACATTCCTACATTAATGACACCAATGAAAGGCAAATTCTTGATTTATTTAAGGACAGATTCCCTCATGTATCTCTTTCATCTGAGATTGCTCCTGAGCCTAGGGAATATGAACGTACTGCCACCACAGTTGTGAACTCTGCGCTGGCACCGGTGGTATCGGAATATTTAAGCAAGCTGGAAACTTCACTTTCCGGAAAATTTAAACCCACAATGAGCGTAATGTCAAATTCGGGAGGCTTAGTTTCGTTCTCTGAAGCTATGTTAAAGCCCGTATCCATCATTGAATCTGGGCCGGCTGCCGGAGTCATAGCCGCAAACGAATTTGCCAAGCAAATGAAAATAAATAATATTCTTAGTTTCGACATGGGAGGTACGACTGCCAAGGCCGGAACAGTCCTGGGCAATAACGTTGAGATTACTTCTGAATATGAGGTTGGAGGCACATCTCATCATGGGAGAACTGTTAAAGGTTCCGGCTATCCAATACGTTTTCCATTTGTGGATCTGGCGGAAGTTTCCGCAGGTGGGGGGACTATTATATGGAAAGATAAATCCGGTGCAATTAACATTGGACCCATGAGTGCTGGTTCAGATCCAGGCCCAGTTTCATATAACAGAGGGGGAAGAGAACCTACGATTACCGACGCAAATCTGATACTGGGAATCATTAATGAAAAAATGTCTGGAAGTGAGTTTAAACTCAGAAAAGACCTTGCCCTCGAAGCCATGAGTAGGCTTGGTGAACCTTATGAGGTGGCCAGCAAGGCTCTCAAGCTGGTGGACCTGGAAATGGCGAGGGCCATCAGACTGGTTACTGTTGAAAGGGGGCTCGATCCTGCAAGCTTCGTGCTTATGGGTTTCGGAGGTGCAGGACCACAACACAGTGCGAGATTGGCTTCTGAAGTTAATATTAAACGTGTGATTATACCTCCCAATCCTGGTGTTTTCAGTGCACTTGGACTTTTATTTTCGGATTGGAAATATGAAGCAAGAAAGGCATATCCGAAGAACGTCACGGCGGATTTTGCCGAGCTTAGAACCATATTATCGGCGAAGTATGGAAACGCGGAATTCTCAATGTACGCCGACTGTCGTTATGTTGGTCAGGGTTCCGAGTTGACTGTTCAGGTGAATGATTCCGATAGACACGCCATTGAAAAGGATTTTGAAAAACTTCACTTCAAGGCCTATGGATTCAATCTCAGCAGAGAAATTGAAATATTTGCAATCCGGGTTTTTGCCATTTTCAATAGAAGAAAACCGGAGTGGAGCCTCATTGAGAAATCTGAGAAGAGTTATGGCAGGAGAAACATGATGATTGATAATACATGGAAAGAAGTAAATGTTTATTCCAGGTCCACGCTCAGTCCTGGCGATGCAGTGTCAGGTCCCGCTGCGATTGACGAGGAGGGATCAACAACCTACATTCCCACCAACTGGAAAGTTAAGGTCGGATCTTACGGAGAACTTGATATGGAGGCGATCTGATATGGCAGAGAGTGAGATAATATCAAAAGCCACCCAATATGTTGCCGAGGAAATGGGAGTGGCATTGAGAAGGTCTGCAATATCGCCAAATATACGGGAACGGATGGATCACAGCTGCGCAGTGCTTGACAGGGATGGCAGGATAGTAGCGCAGGCCGAGCACATACCTGTTCATCTGGGATCATTCCGGGTCGGAGCAAGAAATATAATGTCATGGTTGCAGGCAAATCACCAGACCCTTAGAGATGGAGATATGCTTATCACCAACGACCCATATATTTCTGGGACTCACATGAATGATGTCGCCCTGATCGCACCAGTGTATTTTGAGGGAGAAATATGGGCTTACGTCATTAATAAGGCGCACAATGTTGATGTTGGCGGTCCCGTGTTTGGGAGCCTCAATCCTGACGCCAAGAACCTATTTCAGGAAGGGTTGATCATACCACCTGTGCGGCTTTTGAAAAATGGATCACTGGATCCTGATGTCTTTTCATTCATAGTGAATAATTTCAAGGACCCGGATACTGCTAATGGTGATATCAATGCACAAGTTGCAGCAAACAGAACAGGTATCTCAAGGGTGAAAGAGATCTTTGAAAGATTTGGCCTTGAAGATGTAATTTCTTCCTGGGGTCAACTCATAAAGGGGTCCAGAGATATAGCAATTTCGGCTATCTCAGGATGGAAACAGGGAAAATTTTATTCCGAGGATTACCTGGAGACAAATTATGGAAACGTGGTTATAAAGGCAGCAGTAGAAGTCAGAAATGATGGGATTCTGGTTGATTTTTCAGGCACGTCCCCGCAGATTGAATATCCCATCAACGCAGTTCCGGGAGTTACATTTTCTGCTACCGCTTTCGCAATTAGAAGTGCGTTGAATATTGATGTGCCTACCAACGAGGGATTCTATTCCATAATAGATGTCAGGGCTGCTCAAGGGTCACTTCTGAATCCTGATAGGCCTCATCCAGTCTCAGGAGGTAATGTTGAAACTACACAGAGAATTGCTGATATCATACTGCATGCCCTCAGCGGATGTGTTCCTGGCGATATTCCCTCTGCTTCTTCCGGCACGATGTTTAACATAATGCTTGGTGGGGATAGAGGAAATGGAAAATACTGGTCATATTATGAAACAATAGGAGGAGGTAATGGTGCAAGTAGAGTACGTCCGGGCGTTTCGGGTGTTCACAGCAATATGACCAATACTCTCAATACACCAATAGAGGTGGCGGAACGTGAATATCCAATGTTCTTCACATCTTATACTCTCAGGAGAGGTAGCGGAGGAAAGGGTCTGATGAAAGGTGGCGATGGCGTAATCAGATCATTCAAGGTGCTGAAACCCTCTACACTTTCCGTAATTGCCGACAGATTCAAGATTCCTCCCTATGCACTCATGGATGGTGGGACAGGGAAAACAGGAGCCCTCTTTATTGCACATTCCAATGGCAAAAAGGTAAAATGTCCAAGTAAATGCATTGCTGATCTGAAAAAAAATGATGAAGTCATAGTAATGACTCCGGGAGGATCAGGATATGGGGCCGCTTTCAAGGGGAATGACCACAGGACAAGGAAAGCTGAAGCAGAAATTTAACAGGGTCATCCCAGGGTAATTTTTTTTCTTTCCGTAATCAACTCAGCAAAATAAACGAAGAATGTTGGCCAGCTTTCTCTTATTGGAAAATATGCCCCTCTCTTTATTCCTCCGGACTCAAATTTGCTCTCCAACTTTTCCTTAATGTCAATCATGGCAGCGTCAAGTTCCAGTTTTCCATAGCAATCAACCGGACATGATGACAGGCCAAAAAGAACTGATGCATTAAAGGATGTTTCATCTATTTCTCTCTTTACATATCCTTTCAAGTCAATGTTTCGAAGAGCAGAAAATGATGCAGAAGGTGCGATCTCATTTATGGCGAGAAGTTTTGTACCAAATGTTGATAGGAAGTCGTGGTTAAATTCGAAACCTCTACCTTTGTGTAATACCTCCATCTGTGGTGACTGAAAGGAAAGGTCTCTGGCCAGCCAATCTCTCAGGAAGTCCGTAGGCTGATTTTCGTCCTTTAGTACTATATCCAGTACAAAGGCCTTCCAATATGGATTGGAATACTCACGCTGGTTATGTTCCGGCCCCTGAGTAAATAACTGGGTCATGTACTGCTTGGCGTAATCTAGGATGACCTGAAATGGTCTATGTTCTTTGAGAATAGGGTTTCCATGCAGCGCTAATAATAGGTAGGTTGCATCATAAGACTTGAGAGGTTCAGCTTCACTCTTGAACCAATCATATTTCCTCTCGATATACTCCATTGCCTTTAGAATATTATAGGAATAAAGCTCCCTATTTTCCGGTCTGCTCCATATATATACTGCTTCAAGGGTGTCGTGAAAATCTTCTCGTGGAGGTTTCCCCTCATTTAGAATCCAGGGGCACACGGTACCGGAAATTTCACTGCTATCTAGAACCTGGCACTGTACCTT